>JAEZSD010000102.1 GCA_023422095.1 Bacillota bacterium | reverse complement strand
GTTCCAGCATCATTAGTCGGATTTAATTCGTTATAGCTCGCAACTTTTTCAAGGCTTGCTCTAAGCGAAACTAAATATGTTCTCTCAGAAAATTGAGAACGATAGGAGTAGGCTCCGTTGACAATCTCATCATACATTTTTTCTTTGATTCGATTTTCAATGGCGTTCCACTTGGCGATTAGAGTTTCAAGCTCTGAATCGCTGGCGGTGTCTCCTCCATCGGTACGGACTTCATCATTGTCGTCGATACGTTCACCGTTAGCATTGACAGTCCAATAAGCGCGATGTGATTTGATAAAATCGTTGGCCACACCCTTGTTTTCACTCTCAGCAGAAGCAACTGCTTCTTTTAGAGTAGTGCCAGAAGAGAGAGCTGAAGCTTCAGCAAACGGACCAACTAACTTGTTATATCTTCCAAGCATAGAAACGGAGTATTGATAGAGTACCTCTTGTAAAACATCAGAGGCGAGAGTTCCCTCACGAATAGCATCATAAACAATGCTCATGAGATTGCTTTCCATGTCGGCTGTAACTCCTTCAGTAATGATGTTGGAATCATAGTCGGTTGGTCTGGCGGCAACTTCATTACAAGCTGTCAAGCCTAGAACACTTAATAAAGCAACAGCCAAATAGCGTGAAACTTTTTTATTATTTGTTGCCATAGTAACATTCGCCTCCATTGACGTAGTAATCATTTGTAATTCCATCAGTGAAAGCAATAATGCATCCTTCTGGAACCATACGTGATTGATTACTTCTGGCTTCTGATTGAGCCTCGAGTAATTCTAGATAACTTTCCCAAGCGCGATTTAAACCAAGAGTTTGTGACTCTTCATTGTTTTCTCTTTGCTTTTCGAGATAGTTAATAATTTTTGTGTCTAAATCTTCGCTAAATTCGAGGTTATCTTTATTAGTTTCGTAAAGATATTCGTACAAGCGATAATCATAGGTTGAATCAAATCCTTTGATAGCTTCCTTAACTTCGGTAGCGCGGGCGTTATAACCAGCTTTATCGGTATTTAGGAAGTTTACATATGTTGATTTGGGTGAACCATTTGTATTTGATGGATAATCTTGATCACTTGGCACTGCGGTGGTGTAGTAATCCTCTAAGCCAACATAATCAACGTTGCTCGCGGATTCTGCAAATTCATAGATGGATTTTTGGATAACCATAAAATGGACACCATATTGACTGCGAACACCAACGATAACGCGACCTTCTTCATCGGTTAAGACTCCCAAGTCTGGATCACTCGAAGCAAGAGCGGAATCTTGTAAGGACACGATGTCGCTGACTTTGCGGAATCCAGTCCTCTTCGAAACTGGGTCCAAGAGTAATAAAGAATTATCGGCTGGGCCAACTGCATCTGGATCATCAGCGCGGTTTGGAACAGCGCTATAATCTCTTGTATTGTTTGTTATAACAAATACATTGTGGCGATTGAGGTACTTATTCCAAAGAACATTTCTTGGGTAAATCATTGAATCGCCATCGAATAATACTTGACCATCAACATTTTCCATTTCCTTGTAATCATTTAAAGCAGTGAAAACTTCATATGGAACTTTAGCTAAAGAACCAGTGATATCATCATACGCTTCGCTAATTGTGGAAGTGGTGTTATTGGACAAGCTAGTAAAACTACCTGTAATTCCAAGACCTTCGCTAATAGCATCATTCTTGGCAGCAGAAACTTTCGTCGCAATTGCGTCATATGCATAAACGCCTAATTGGAATTCATCAACCATTGTGAGGCTTCCATCGCTTGAGGCTTTGTTGGTAACGATGCCGACATCACCATAGGATGAGGAGCTGGAATCAGCGCTGTTTGAAGCGGCGATTGCGCCAAATGTTAATGACCCATCTTTCAATTTAGATACGACGTTATACAATTTTGTTGCTTGCTCGGCTGTGATGGTGTCGCGATTGTAACTTGGGTTAGTTGAATCAATGCTCACCAAAATGTGACGAAGATGATATGGAAGGCGAGAAGAAATCTTACCATTGTAATCCTCTTGTGGTTCAACGGCAGCCCCTGATGGGGTGATTCCTAAATACTCTTGTCTAAGAGTTTCGAGATTTTCCTCGTAATACCAATCTTCGATTTGTTCCTTTTCTTTTTGATAGATGAATAATTGGTACAATTCATCAGTATCCTCAACACCATTACTATCGAGGATTGCTTCCCATTCGGTGTTATAAGAAGTGCCTTTAGAATCAGCGCTCTCTCTTGCAGCTTCTTTTTGATCTAATACGTCATCCCAAGCTTCTTTTTCAATTGTTCCCAAAGTTTTTTTGGTTTCAACTGAATTATTTATGAAAGCATCTCGAATCAAAACTTCGAGAATTTGTTCATAAAACTTGGAGATGCCATCGACAGCATTGCGGTATTCGTCATACATTTCGTCAGTGATAATTGTATATGAAGATTGACCATCGTAACCTTTGAAGGTAACAATAGCATCATCTTTAGATGTAACACTACTACATGCCGACATTGCCATAACGCCGATTAGACCAGTAACTAAACCTATGGATAGTTTACTTTTCTTCATGTTTTTTCTCCTTTTCTGAAATATAGCGTTAATATTCTAAATATTATTATAGTTTTATGCAACATAAATCTTGCCAATCGGGCGATATAATCGGTGTTCGTGAATTATGCTCGAAGAAATCTCTTATTAAATATTTTTTTATCGTATTGTTTGATTACCATCTTTAAGATGATTAAAATAGGTAGGATTCGAGGTGGATACAATGGCGAAACTAATTATTAAAGACCTTCATGCTGAAGTAGATGGTAAAGAAATTCTTAAAGGAATTGATTTGACGATTGACCAAAAAGAAACAGTTGCTTTTCTTGGACCAAACGGCCATGGAAAATCGACACTTTTAAATATTATTATTGGACACCCCCGTTACCACGTAACTAAAGGTTCTATTTTTCTTGATGACTTAAATGTTTTAGAGATGAGCGTTGATCAACGTTCAAAAGCAGGATTATTTCTTGGAATGCAAAATCCAGTTGAAATACCTGGTGTTATTAACTCTGATTTTTTAAGAGCTTCCGTGAACGCTCACGGCAAAAAGCCGATTTCAACATATAATTTCTATAAGATATTGGACACTTCGACAAAGGAATTAAAGATGCCATTTGATTTGGCCACTCGATCTTTAAACGAGGGCTTTTCCGGAGGAGAAAAGAAGAGAAATGAAATACTCCAGCTCCTCATGCTTCAACCAAAGATAGCGTTACTCGATGAAATTGATTCTGGATTGGATGTTGATGCCATGCAAACTGTCGCCGACGTCATTAAGAAAGAACAAGAAAAAGGCATGGGCTTTCTAATTATCTCCCACTATGCAAGGCTATTTGAACTAATACAACCTACAAGAGCCATTGTTATGATTAATGGAAAAATCGTTATTGATGGAGACCCATCATATATTAAAAGAATTGATCAAACTGGATATGAATTTATAAAAACTGAGTTTGGAATCGAAATCGATAAGGATGAAATTGATATGAATAAAGTATCTCTTGGCGAGTGTGGAATAAAGGAAATAATTCGATAGATGAAAAAGGAATTTCTACTTCACGAATCAGAGTTGAAAGAATCTGAAATTTTCACAATTTCTTTAAATGAAAATGAGAAGGTTCAAATTACAACTAATTCAAACGACACAAAGTGTATATTTGTCAGCGATTTTTCTAATGGCTCAATTCTAAATATTGACCTAAAAGAAAATTCAAAAATGCAACTTTCCTTTTTAGCAAAACGCAATTTTGATAAAGCGGAAATCAATGTAAATTTAGAAAAAGGTGCGCATTTTACCGCATATTTTGCAGATTTTTCTAAAGATAAAGAAAAGTTGAAAGTAGCAATAAACCTTAACGGAGAGGATTCTGCTGCCCATTGGCATTTAGCGTCGCTATCTGCAAATAATGACAATAAAGAATTTAACATTAATATTAATCATATTGCTTTCCAAACAACTGCGATTAGTGACAATTATGGGGTATGCAAAGATCAATCAAAATTAGTGTTTTCTGGTTGCTCAGCTATTTATAAAGGTTCGCACGGAAGCCACACTCGGCAGAATTCTAAAATTATGGTTTTTGATGAGAATTGCGATGCCATTGCTCGTCCTCTATTAAAAATTGATGAAAAAGATATTGAAGCTAGCCATGGAGCGGTGGTTGGTAGAATACCTGAAGAACATCTTTTCTATTTAACCTCTCGAGGCCTTGATGAATCTGAGGCCAAGCGTTTGATTACTTATGGTTATTTGAAACCAATTACACGCGGCTTTTTTGATGAATCAGTCCGTGAAGAAATCGTTTCGCTAATCGAAAGGAGGATGTAATCATGTTATACGATGTTCAAAAAATTCGTGATGAATTTCCAATGCTCAACGAATCCAAAAAGATGCAAGGACATCACCTCGTTTATTTAGATAATAGTTCGACAACATTTAAACCAAAATGTGTAATCGAGGCGATCACTTCTTATTATACAGATTTAACCTCAAACGCGCACCGAGGTGACTACGATCTCCTATATCAAATGGATGTTGAAGTCTTAAATACTCGTAAAGCAATTTCCCGCTTTGTTAATTGCGAAATTAATGAAGTAGTTTTCACTTCGGGAACAACGATGTCTTTAAACCAAATTGCATATGGGTATGGTTTAAAGGTCCTCTCAAAAGGTGATGAAATTGTTATTAGTGAAGAAGAACACGCATCTAATGTATTGCCGTGGTTTGACGTTGCCAAAAAGACAGGCGCTGTCATTCGTTACGTGCCCATTAATGAAGAGGGATATATTACCGAAGACAATCTTCGCTCCGTAATCAATAAAAAGACTAAAATTGTCTCCCTTGCACATGTTAGCAATGTTTTAGGAAATATAAATGATGTCGAAATGATGGCGAGAGTTGCCCATGAATTTGGGGCGATTATCGCAATTGACGGAGCCCAGTCAGTCCCTCATTTGAAAACTGATTTTAAAGCTTGGAATATTGATTTTCTTTCTTTCTCCGCTCATAAGATGTGTGGGCCAACCGGAATCGGATGTCTCATCGGAAAGGCCTTTTTATTAAAGGAAATGGATCCGCTAATTTCCGGAGGTGGTAACAACATTGATTTCCATATGAATGGAAGCTTGGAGTATTTAGATCCACCCGCAAAATTTGAAGCCGGAACTATGAATCTATCCGGAATTATTGGTTTTAAAGCAGCTATTGAATTTATTGAATCCATTGGAATCGAAAATATTCATAAACACGATCAAGAATTGATTGAATACGCGATGAATAAATTAAATAAGTGTGATGACATTATTATTTATAATAAAAGTGCGAAAAATGGTATCCTCACTTTCAATCGTAAGGGAGTTTTCGCTCAAGACGAAGCGACCCTGTTGAATTCAAAAGGAATTGCTGTTCGTTCTGGTCAGCACTGCGCAAAGATTCTCGACAAGTATTTAAAATGTAAGGCGACAGTAAGAATGTCAACTTATCTATACACCAATAAGAACGACATTGACTATTTTGTTAATACTCTACTTGAAGGAGGAGACATATTAGATGCCTATTTCTCTAACTAACGACATGATGCGTCAAATCATCATGGATCATTACGCTAACCCCGTTAATAAACATCAGCCAACTGATGCTTCTTTCACTAAAGTCCATATGCATTCCGATAACTGCATTGATGATTTAGACATCTTCTTACATGTGGAAAACAACACTGTTATCGATGCATGTTTTGATGGTGTTGCCTGCACGATTTCGACTGCTTCAACAGATATTATGTGCGACCTTTTAAAAGGAAAAAACATTGAAGAAGCGGAATACATTATTAAACAATTTCATCACATGATCCATGAAGAGCCATTTGATGATTCAATATTAGAAGAAGCTCTTGTTTTCATCAATACGTCCAAACAAGCTGCTCGTGTTAGATGTGCAACTATTGGTTGGATGGCCGCAGATGAAATTTTGAAAGGAAGCAAATAATATGGCGGACAAAAATATTAAATTTCAGTCCGAATATAAATATGACTTCAAAGACGAAGATGTATCGATTTTGAAAACCGCTGTCGGTTTGACGGAAGACACAATTCGCCAGATTTCTGCAATCAAAGAAGAGCCAGATTGGATGTTAGAGTTTCGCTTAAAATCTTTAAAAGCTTTTAACGCTATGCCTCTACCTAAATTTGGACTTGATTTGAAATTTTTGGATTTCTCCTCGTATACATATTTTACTCGTATTTCAAGTAAAGAATCTCAAGACTGGGATGAAGTCCCCGAAACAATTAAAAATACTTTTGACAAATTAGGAATTCCTGAAGCTGAACAAAAATTCTTAGCCGGCGTTTCTACTCAATACGAATCAGAAGTGGTCTATCACAATATGTTAAAAGAAGTCAGTGATAAAGGAGTTATATTCCTCTCAACTGATGCTGCTCTTAAATTATATCCTGACCTATTCAGAAAATATTTTGCCTCTGTTGTCCCTATTGCTGACAACAAATTCTCGGCTTTGAATAGTGCGGTTTGGTCTGGCGGATCTTTTATTTACGTTCCAAAAGGAGTCCATCTCGATAAACCACTCCAATCATATTTCCGTATCAACAACGAAAAAACCGGACAATTTGAAAGATCCTTAATCATCGTTGATGAAGGAGCGGAAATTAGTTATGTCGAGGGTTGCACCGCTCCCTCTTATTCGAAGGAATCACTGCACGCCGCTGTTGTCGAAATCGTTGTTTTGAAAGGGGCAAAATGTCGTTACACAACTGTCCAAAATTGGTCGACCAATATTATTAACCTTGTTACCCAAAGAGCAATTGTTTATGAAGACGCTCAAATGGAGTGGATTGATGGAAATATCGGTTCCCAAATGAATATGAAATACCCCGCCTGCATTTTGGCCGGCGAAAGAGCCAAAGGCACAGTTATTTCAATCGCGGTTTCTGGCAAAAATCAACAGCAAGATGCCGGAGCAAGGATGATTCATCTTGCTCCAAATACAACATCGACTATTATCTCAAAATCAATTGTGAAAAATGGTGGACTAACGAATTATCGCGGAACAGTAAGACACGAAAAAGGTGCTTTTAATTCTCGTTCACATGTCGAATGTGACACTCTCATGCTAGACGATCAATCATTAAGTGACACCATTCCAACCAACGAAGTAAAAAACAATACCTCATATATTGAACATGAGGCCACTGTGAGCAAAATTAGCGAAGATCAATTATTTTATTTAATGTCGCGAGGTATCAGCGAAAAAGAAGCTGTGCAAATGATTGTCATGGGTTTTATTGAACCATTTTCTCGTGAATTGCCAATGGAATATGCTGTCGAACTTAATCAACTGATTAAACTAGATATGGAAGGTAGTGTTGGTTAATGACTGATTTTGAAATCATTGTTGTTGGTGGTGGACATGCCGGCTTGGAGGCCGCTTTTGCCGCTGCTCACAAAGGACACAAAACACTCCTTGTTACATTAAACAAAAAATTAATGGGAAATATGCCTTGCAATCCTTCTATCGGAGGCTCCGCAAAAGGAATAGTGGTTCGTGAAATTGATGCTCTTGGTGGAGTGATGGGAAAAGCAGCAGATCATCATTATTTGCAAATGAAGATGTTAAACACCGGGAAAGGTCCAGGAGTGCAGTGTCTGCGCTCTCAACAGGATAAAATCGAATACCCTGAATTTATTCAGAGTTTAGCGATTAATTGTCCAAATCTCACAATAATTGAATCTATGGTGGTGAGTCTCCTACATGATGACTCTCATGTTTATGGTGTCAAATTGAAAGATGGAAAAGAAATATCTTCCAAGGCAGTTATTTTAGCGACCGGGACTTACATGGAAAGCAAGATTTTTAGGGGCCGAGATGTCCGAGAAGAAGGACCTGATGGTCAAGAACCTTCTAAGGGTTTATCTCCGTTTTTGAAATCTATGGGTATTGATATAATCAGGCTTAAAACAGGTACTCCTCCTAGAATCAAAAGTGAATCAATTGATTTTTCAAAAGCAAGCGTTCAACCTGGAACCGAAGGAGAATTAGCTTTCTCATTCGAGACCACAAATTTCATTCCATTTGAAAAACAAATCCCCTGTCATTTAATTTACACTACACCTGAAACACACCAACTAATTCGCAAGCATATTGACGAAACATCCCTTTTTAGCGGATTGATCACCGGTGCGGGTCCAAGATATTGCCCTTCAATCGAAAGCAAATTAATTAATTTTCCAGATAAAGACCGTCACCAACTATTTTTAGAACCCGAGTCTCGATTTACTAATTCCATTTATATTCAGGGTTTTTCAACGTCCATGCCCACCAATATACAAGAACAAATGGTTAGAACTCTCCCCGGGTTTGAACATGCAGAATTTTTAAAATATGCCTATGCAATTGAGTATGATTCTATTCAAACCTACGAATATGATGCCACTCTTGAGATAAAAAAATGGCCAGGTCTATTTGTTTCTGGTCAAATATGTGGAACTTCAGGATATGAAGAAGCGGCAGCACTTGGTTTGATGGCCGGAATTAACGCCTCTTTAAAAATTGAAAACAAAGCCCCATTAATTTTAAGAAGAGACCAAGCCTACATTGGAGTAATGATTGATGATTTAGTCACAAAAGGCGCTAGTGAACCATATCGTTTGATGTCATCCCGCGCTGAATTCCGTTTGTTATTAAGACACGATAATGCCGACTTGCGTTTAACTGAAATTGGATATCAGCTCGGCTTGATCTCACCATCTCGATATGAAGGTTTTGTAAAGAAAGTGGAAGCTATTGAACAAGCTAAACAAATTTTGCAAAAGAACTATGTGGGATCGAAAAAATCGGTCAATGAATTACTTGAATCAATTGGTTCCGTTCCACTTAAAGGTGGTGTTCAAGCTTATGAACTTTTAAAAAGACCGGGGGTAAAATTTGAGCATTTGCTGAATTTCGTTCCTGATTTACAGTCTTTAAAATTACGTAAAGATGTTATGGAAGAGCTCGAAATAATCACTAAATTCGAAGGATACATCATGAAACAAAAACGAGAAGCGGATAATGTTCGCAAGATTGAAGAAATGAATATTCCTTTGGGAATAGATTTTATGCACATGGACGGTTTACGAATTGAAGCACGCCAAAAATTAACTTTGTTTAGGCCACTTACCATTGGACAGGCATCGCGAATTTCGGGAGTTAATCCTTGTGATGTAACAATCTTGATATTGAATGTAAAAAGGAGTCTTGGATATGAATAAAGAAACATTAAGAAAATTTTTAGAAACGCGTTACATATCTTGCACAGCCTTACAGGCTGATGAGCTTGAAGAATTAATGCACTCAACATTGAAAACTAATGAATCTTTTAATTTGACCGCCATTACCGACCCATCTATTTTCATGGAAAAGATGGTGCTCGATAGTGCTCTTGGTCTTTTTGATATAGATTTAAGCGGGAAAAAAGTTATCGACATTGGAACCGGAGCTGGCTATCCAGGTCTTGTCCTTTATATATTGAACCCTCAAGTGAAATTAACTCTTATCGATTCAACAAAAAAGAAAATTAATTATTTGAGTGATTATGTTGTTAGCAAAAAATGGGATATTAATTGTGTCTCAGAACGTATTGAAGAATACGGAAGAAACCATCGTGGAGAATACGATTTTGTTTTTGCTAGAGCAATTGCCCCATTGAATATTCTTTTAGAATTAGCGATGCCACTTCTTAAACAAGGCGGTAAATTAGTCGCTATGAAAGGCCCTGATTGGGAAAAAGAATATACTGAAGCCAAATCAGCATTAAAGAAAATGAATTGTCATTTGAAAAAAGTTTATGAAGAAACTCTTCCTGAGTCCGGAGAGAACCGGGCAATTGTTATTATCGAAAAAGATCAAGATTCGCCTTTAAAATATCCTCGTGATTTTGCCGAGATCAAGAAAAAACCCTTATAGGGTATACCTTTCTTTGATTTATCGTTAGGATAGGTATATAATGTTCCACGAGGAACACACAATGACTAAAATTATCGCTATTGCCAATCAAAAAGGTGGGGTAGGAAAAACCACAACCGCCATAAATCTTTCATCTGCCCTTGCTCATTTCACCAGGAGAGTACTCCTTGTTGATATGGATCCTCAGGGTAATTCATCTCGTGGTCTTGGAATTGATATTACCTTAATAAATAAGTGTGTTTTTGAAGTTCTTACTGGTGATTCTGATATTAACACCGTTATTCGAAAAACAATGCTCAAGACGCTTGATTTACTTCCTTCTAAGTTGATTTTAGCTTCCGCTGATGTGATGGCTAACAAAACAGATAAGCCTTTTTCGCTCTTAAAAAGAGCGATTGAACAAATTAAAAAGGAATATGACTATATAATTATCGACTGTCCTCCCAGTTTGGGCTTTCTAACCGTTAATTCTCTTGTTTCAGCTCATTCGGTTTTAATACCGGTTCAATGTGAATACTTCGCCATGGAAGCCGTTGCTCAAATTTTATCGAGTGTCTCACGAATCCAAACGACCTATAATCCAAATCTTGGGATAGAAGGCTTTTTAATGACGATGTATGATTCCAAAACAAGACTTGGAACAGAAATCACCACTCAAATAAGAGGCCTATTTAAAGAAAATACTTTTTTAACTCAAATCCCAAGGAATATATCGATTCCAGAAAGCAACGCGAAGGGATTACCTGTCACAGTTTATAAACCGAACAGCAGCGGTTCTTTGGCATACTTTTCTTTAGCTAAGGAAGTTATCGATCATGAAGAAAGATAATAATCCAAAAATTCTTCGCTCATCGCTTTCCACTTTGATGAAGCGTTTTTCGAGCACCGATATCATTTCTTCTTTAGAAAAAGAATATTCAAGCTCCACACCTGGATATATTCGTGTTGGTATGATCGACGACAACCCAATTCTCAAAAAAGCTAGAATTAATGAACAGCAGCTTGAAGTCATTACCAACCAGGTAAAGGAGAAAGGTCTTACCTCACCTATATTAGTAATCAACAAAGAAGATCGATACGAAATACTCTACCCTCGCATTTATTATATTGCTGCTCTTAAATTAAAACTTGATGCTATTCCATGCAGCGTTATAAAGATAGACGAAGAGGACATGCTAGTCTTTTTAGCCAAGCGCTTAGAAGAAGATAAAAACAGTAATATTGTTGAAATGTCTCTTGTTTTAAATCGTTTGCAAAAGCGTTATCACTTTACTCAGAATGAAATAGCTGAGATGATGCAACAATCAAGATCTCAAATCACAAATATAATAAGGCTTATCAAAATGCCTGATTTTGTTCTTAGAGATATTTCAAATAATGTTCTTTCCTTTGGCCACGCAAGAGCCCTCTCCACTCTTTCAATTGATAATATCAAAAAGATCTTGCCGATAATTTATCACGACAAACTATCTGTTAGAGAAGTAGAACGATTAGTTTATTCAATGAAAAAATCGCCTTCCTTGCTTGAAGAAGAAAGAAAAATAAAAGCCTTACTAAACTGCCAGGCTAGTATTAGCCCCAAAACAATATCGCTCCGTTTCGATACCGAGGAAGAACGTGAAAAATTTATTCACTCTCTATCTATAGATAATGTATAATGGGTATCACTTCAGGGCAACGATAAACGTGACCGGCGGTAAACCCCGCGAGCTGAATAAGCAGGAACTTGTGTGATTCAAGTGGCGACAGTAAAGTCTGGATAAAAGAAGTTTTTTGGCTCTGGAATAAGGAGCCTTTTATTTTATGTCTGATTGGGATTTATGGAGAATAGTCATTGCTTCAGCTGGCTTAATAGCAATCTTTATTTTCATTTTGCTTAGAGGCACAGAATCTAAATTCAAAGGCTTAAACACTAAAATTCTTGCAAGAAGTGGCGTTTTTGCAGCCATTTCCATCATTTTATATATTATCCCCTTCTTCAATTTTAATATCCCTTTCTTTCCACCTTTTTTAAATATTCATTTTGATGAAGTGCCAGCTTTAATCGCTGGATTTGCCTACGGACCATGGTCTGCAACATTAGTAGTTATTGCGAAAACCATTGTTAAATTGCCAATGACTTCAACGCTTGGAGTTGGCGAATTATCAGATTTAGTTATATCTCTTGCCTTTGTTATTCCAGCCTCGATTTTTTATCGAAGAAAACGGAAGGTCAGTTCAGCTATCATTGGTTTAACAATTGGAACTTTATGTCAGCTGACAGCTGCTTCTTTTTTCACTACCTTTGTTATCCTGGACTTTTATATTTTCGTAATGGGGTGGAGCGAAGAAATGCTTCTCAGTATTGTTCAATTAGCAAATCCCGCTGTCACTTCTTTGCGGTGGCCTTACTTTTGGTTCGTCGCCGTTCCTTTCAATCTCATAAAAGATATAGGAGTCGTACTTTTAACTTTCCTTTTATATAAGAGGATGCATATCTTAATAGACAAAATTGGAGCACAAAAAAACTAGGCAATGAAGCCTAGCTTTTTTATATAAGTTATTCCTCAACGGAAATTGCACCAACAGGGCAGACATCAACTGCATCTTCGTCCGCGACACCGTTGATGGGTGTTGCTAGACCGTCATCGTCCATCTTAATATCATCGGGATAGGTGCCTGCGCAGGCTCCGCAACCGATGCATAAGCTTTTATCGATTTTAATCTTCTTTTTGGCCATCGATATGTCCTCCTAATTGTATAGTAAGATTATAAAACAAAATCAGAATTTTGCAACAAATAGACCTTTCTTTTTTGTCTTTCTTGTTATGTATTGAACTTTTTTATTGAAAAAGAACAAATATATTAAAAAGGGTCTATAAATTATTATTTAATTTTAGTAAACTAAAAGACATAAGGTTTATGGAAGAAACGAGAGTTGTAAAATACAAGAAATATCGTCAGTCTTTAACGAAAGACAATTCTCCTGTTTTAGAAACCACAAAATCAAATAAGAAAAAAGATAGCAACGAAAAAGCTTTGAACACCACTTCTACTCTCCCCATCGATCAAGTCATTGACACTATTGAAGAGGACAAGAAACAAGTGGCTTTTTTAAAGAGAAGAACAAGAAAAAAGATTTTGATAATCTCATCTTTTTCTTTTGGCGCTTTGCTTATTATTGCAGGACTTGTATGGTTCGCCATTGTGGCGTTCCGTTAAAAGGGGGACATTATGACTAAAATTGCTGTAGCGATTGATGGTCCAGCGGCTGCTGGAAAATCGACAGTGGCCAAAAAAGTTGCCGAAATTAAAGGTTTTACTTACATTGACACCGGTGCGATGTACCGCGCTTTCACTTGGTATTGTCTTGAAAAAGGAATTGATTGCCAAAATGAAAAATTATGCGTTAGTTTAATCCCCGAAATTCATATTGAACTTAAACCTAACCACATTGTCCTTTGTAACGGGCGTGATGTTTCGAATGAAATACGTGAACCTCGAGTTTCTTCTCAAGTTTCATATATTGCCTCTTATAAAGATATAAGATTAGCGTTAGTTGAATCACAAAGAAAAATGGCCGAAAAGGATTCCGTTATCATGGATGGAAGAGATATAGGAACATATGTTCTACCAAACGCTGAAGTCAAAATTTTTCAAATTGCCAGCGTTGAGACAAGAGCTGTCCGTCGATATGAAGAAAACCTTAGCAAAGGAATCGCATGTACTCTAGAAGAAATAGATGCCGATGTTCGGAAAAGGGATTATATTGATTCACACCGTGAATTCGCTCCTTTAAAAGCGGCTCCCGATGCAGTTTTATTAGATACTTCTTACATGACTGTCGATGAAGTCGTTCAAACTGTCCTTGATATTATCGACGAAAAAATGAAGGAGAAAGAAAACTATGCTTAATGGCATTGTTGCGATTGTTGGTTCACCAAATGTTGGCAAATCAACAATATTTAATCGCATCATTGGCGAAAGACACGCCATTGTTGATGATGAGGCCGGAATTACTCGCGATCGCCTTTATGGAAAGTGTGAGTGGTTAGGCCATTCTTTTTCTGTTATCGATACTGGTGGTATTGAAATCGAAAATCGTCCGTTCCAAGAGCAAATTCGTATACAGACCCAAATCGCAATCGACGAAGCTGATATCATTGTATTTGTCACTGATAGTCATCTGGGTCTAACCTCTGATGATCGCCTTGTTGCAAAAATGCTTTATAAAGTCAAAAAGCCAGTTATTCTTGTTGTTAACAAAATTGATGAAGGAATCCATATTTCTGATACCCAAGAATTTTATGCTCTTGGGCTTGGGGAGCCTATCGCGGTTAGTGGTTCTCACGGCATTGGAATCGGCGATCTCTTACAAAAAATTGTTAACTTATTACCAGAAAAACAATACGAAATTCAAGCTGATCAAATCACTTTTTGTCTTGTTGGTCGTCCTAATGTTGGAAAATCTTCCATCGTTAACTGCCTACTAAATGAAGAAAGAGTAATCGTTAGTGATATTTCTGGAACAACCAGAGATTCAATTGATACTCCTTTTACAAAAGATGATAAAAACTATGTTGTAATCGACACAGCTGGGTTAAAAAAACGCGGAAAAATATATGAAGCAATTGATAAATATTCAGCCATTCGAGCGCTAAAAGCAATAGAGAGAAGCGAAATAGTCCTTCTTGTTGTTGATGGGCATCAGGGAATAATTGATCAAGATAAGCATGTTATCGAATATG
>JAEZSD010000020.1 GCA_023422095.1 Bacillota bacterium | reverse complement strand
ATAGCGTGTGAATAAGGATGGTAACGCGGTTATTAATCGTTCCTTAAGGAACGTTTTCTTATCTATGGAGGGAAATTATGAAAAAATTAACAGCTGATCAAATTCGCCAAATGTGGTTAGACTTCTTTAAGAGTAAAGGTCACCATGTTGAGCCAGGTAGTTCTTTAATTCCTATTAATGATCCTACTTTACTATGGATTAATGCTGGTGTGGCTGCTTTAAAAAAATATTTTGATGGCAGTGAAATACCTCCAAGCCGCAGAATCACTAACGCTCAAAAATCAATTCGTACGAACGACATTGAACACGTTGGGTATACCGCTAGACACCATACTTTCTTTGAAATGCTTGGTAACTTTTCAATTGGCGACTATTTCCGTAAAGAAGTAATTGCTTTTGCCAGCGAACTCTTATTTGATGAAAAATGGTTCGCTTTTTCCAAAGAAAAACTTTACATCACCTACCATCCAGATGATTTAGAAACAAAAAATGAATGGATGAGTCACGGAATAAGTGAAGATCATTTAATCCCTATGGTTGATAATTTTTGGGAAATCGGAGCAGGTCCTTGTGGCCCAGATACCGAAATGTTCTATGACCGTGGCGAAAAGTATGATCCTCAAGGCCTGGGTATCAAACTCTTAAAAGAGGATATTGAAAATGACCGTTATGTCGAAATTTGGAATATTGTCTTTTCGCAGTTCAACTCTGAGCCAGGAAAACCAAGAAGCGAATATAAAGAACTTCCAAGCAAAAATATTGACACCGGCGCAGGATTAGAAAGATTCGCCTGTATTTTCCAAGAAACCGATTCAAACTTTGAAACTGATTTATTCTGGCCAATTATTCAAAAAGCAGAAAAGATTTCAAAACATAAATACGAAGACAATAAATTAGCTTTCCGAGTCATTGCAGATCACATTAGAACAATTACCTTCGCGTTAGCGGATGGCGAAATGTTTTCTAATGAAGGTCGCGGCTATGTTTTAAGAAGACTACTACGTAGAGCAGAGAGATATGGAAGAGTAATCGGCATCAATCATCCATTCTTGTTTGAACTCGTTGATGTTGTGAGGGATATTATGAAAGTCTACTATCCTTATATCGCTAATAAGGAAGAGCTCATCATCAAGATGATTAAAGGTGAAGAAGAAAAATTCTTAAAAACTCTCGCTAATGGTGAAGCTCTATTACTCAAAAACATCCATGGAGTTAAATTGCTTAATGCTGAAGATATGTTCCGCCTTTATGATACTTTCGGTTTTCCCAAAGAATTAACCATCGAAATTTGTCATGAAAATGGCGTTGAAGTCGATTTGGATGGCTTCAATAAATTGATGGATGCTCAAAAAGAAAGAGCTCGTCAAGCCCGTGGCGAAATGCAAAGTATGAATCGTCAATCATTTGATCTCATGAAATGCACAATCTCTTCAGAATTCATTTATCAAACCGAACCGCTCGAAGGCAAAGTTGTCGCATTGTTTGTCGATGGTATTCAAGTTGATTCCATCTCTGATAGTGGAGAGGTAATGCTCGATAAAACTAATTTCTACGCGGAAAGTGGTGGACAAGTTAGCGATAGTGGAACTCTCGAAAGCCCTTCCGCTGTTCTAAAAGTAACTAGTGTTAATAAAGCCCCAAATAAACAGCATTTACATCATGTCGAAGTGATGTTTGGAGAGGTTAAAGTTGGAGATTCATTAATAGCAAAAGTGGACCAAGAAAAGCGCTTGAAAACAATGCGCAACCACTCCTCAGTTCACCTTTTACAAAAGGCCTTGAGCGAGGTACTTGGCGATCATATTGCTCAGCATGGTTCTTATGTCTGTGATGAATATTCAAGATTCGATTTTAATCACTTTGAAAAAATCAGCTCAGAGCAATTGAATGAAGTAGAAAGAAAAGTTAATCAGTGGATTTGCCAAGCAATTCCTAACGATACTCAAGTTCTACCAGTCGATGAAGCAAAAAAACTTGGCGCAAAAGCTCTCTTTAACGACAAATATGGAGATGTTGTGAGAGTGGTCTGTTTTGGTGATGTAAGTAAAGAGTTCTGTGGAGGAACTCATGTCAAAAACACCGAAGATATTGGGGTTTTTGCCATCGAATTTGAAGAATCAATCGCCGCTGGAGTTCGTAGAATTCAATCCAGAACTTCCTTCGGCGCTTATGAATTAATCAAGAAAAGAGAAGCTGTTTTACACCATGTTATGAAAGAGGTCAATGTCACCTCAATAAGTGATATCGTTAGTCGCTTAGTCAGCCAACGAAATGACTTCGAAGCAACAAAGAAAACTTTATCCATATTAGAAGATAGATTAGCCCAATCACAGGCAAATAATTTGCAAAATGAATTCGAAGAAAAGAAAAACGTTTCTCTATTAATTAAATTTATCAAAGCAGGTAAACGCTCCGATTTATTAGCCCTTATCGACCGTTTAAAACAAGCCAATGATCATTATGTTATCATCCTTGTTGGACAAGATGGCAACGCGATTTCAATCGTTGTAGCTTGTTCCGATAAAGCAATAAAAGCAGGTTATAAAGCCGGAGAATTAGTTCGTTATGTTTCACGCTTATTAGAAGGTAGTGGAGGCGGACGCGATGAGCTTGCAAGTGGAGCAGGAAAATCAGTGGAAAAAATCCCTGAAGCTCTTCAATCAACTAAGGAATTATTCAAATAGATGAAGAAGATTTTAGGACTCGATTTAGGAACAACAACTCTGGGAATTGCTCAGAGTGATGTTTTGGGTTTTGTTCATGGAGTAGAGACATTTCGCTTTCCTAAAAACCAATACATCGTTGCTCGTCAGCATGTTTTAAAACTCTTAGAAGATTTAGACATTAACGAAATTGCGTTGGGTTTACCCCTTCATTTAAGTGGCCAAATGAGTGAAATGGCTAATAACGTCATACGTTTTAAAGATGACTTACTAGCGGCAAATCCTAAGTTAGAAATCTCGCTTGTTGATGAACGTTTATCCAGCGTGTCTGCTCACGACACGATCAGCGCTAGAGGCATGAACCACGATCAAAGAAAACAAAACGTCGATAAAATCGCCGCTTGTGTTATTCTAGATACATACATTAGAACAAAGGAATTTAACCATGGAAAATAAAATTGAAAATCAAATTATTATCACCGATAGCGAGGGAAAAGAACATCTCATGGAGATACTTTTCACTTATGAACATCCCGAAAGAAAGACATCGTATGTTTTCTTCTATGAGCCAGGTCATCCTGAGGAAATCATCGCTATGCGATACAACCAAGACGGTGAGTTAGAAGAGATTGAAGACGATGAAGAATACGCCGAAGTAGAGGAAGTATTTAACGCCTTCAACGAAGATCCCGCCATTAAAGACGCATAACAAATAATAAAAATAAAACAAGGACCGAAATCCTTGTTTTTATAATACCCAGAAAATTATGATGCCCAGTAGAGCGCTGATTGCGAGTAAAGCAATTGGATGCGGGCTTTTCTTCTTGAAGTGTCGATAAGACAAATAGAAACCCAAAACCATTAAAAATATCGTAATTGATTCGCGATAACTTGAAGTTAATGTGAAACTTTGTGGATTGCTTGAAGAAATAACCAACTTAATGAGAAAGACAATTGCTGTTCCAAAGATAAGACCTAAAACAATGGGTCTAACGCCTGACAAAGCTCCTCTTACAAAGCGATTTTTCATGAATCGGCTGACGAGAACAGCAATAATTAATATAACGATAAATGATGGTAGAACAACACCGATAGTTGCGCATAACGCTCCAAAGACGCCTCCCGTTTGCGAACCAACAAAAGTGGCAATATTAATAGCAAAGGGGCCAGGGGTTGATTCACTTATCGCGATGAAATCAGTAATGCTTGAAGCATCGATCCACCCACGAGCCACAACTTGCTCTTGAATGAGAGGAATCATGCCGTATCCGCC
>JAEZSD010000016.1 GCA_023422095.1 Bacillota bacterium | reverse complement strand
GCAGTCAATTGCCTTACCAACTTGGCTAAGGAACCATTAGCGGCGGTATGTATTATAACACCGCTACATTTAATGTATCAAGAAGGAATAATTAATTATTTTGGTTTGTTTGTTTCCTTTTTTGGCGAAGGCGATATTTTAATTTTTTGTTAATTAAGAGGTAGGTGACAAGAGCTCCTGTTCCAACAATTTCGATGACAAAAATAATAATTGCCCAAGTGGGTAGAGAAGTGGTTTTGAATCTTTCCCACATAGCGAGAACAGCTTCATTGGCTTCTGAGCCGAAATCTTTCATGACCGCACAGCGATCAATGGTCTGTAAGTCGGGATATTGGCAGTAGAATTGACGGCCAACGGCTTCGTTTTGATGAACGATCCCTTCTTCATCTTCATAGGCATAAAAATACCCATCGGCATAGAAATGATATTCCGGTAAATCGTTATTGATATCAACAAGGTAATCACTATTAAAGAAATAGTTGAGATTGACATCTTCATAGCCACTTTCTGGATCATCAACAATCGTTAAATCGCCATAGGTTTTATTAACATCGGTCTCTTCTTCATTTTCGTCGAGAAGTTTAATGTAAAATAGTTCGCTATCGTCGATAATGTTGCCATCTTCATCTTCAAGAAAATACACCAGAGGATACTCATCATATATTTCTTGATGTTCAGCGGTCAAAAAGTCTTCATAGACTAAAGGTTCATAATCTGCGGTATCGTTTGGATTGAGACGATAAACACTTGAATATATCTCGTTTTCTTCATCGATAAGGAAATATAATTCTTCAGTTCTAACATCATACCAGTCACGAACCAAATCGCGGATGTCTTCACCTCCGATAAATGAAGTGTATCCGGTGTATTCCATATTTTCGCGAGCGTATTCAGGAGTAGAAAGAAAATCCAAAAACAAATATGCGACTTCTTCTTGCAAAATGGAACGTTCGGTCTTAGGCATAACCCAAGCATCAAACCAAAGGTTGGATCCAAGATAAGGAATTGAATAGCATAATTCTTTGTCTTCTTCTTCACCTAGGTCCATCGAATAAACTGCATCACCACTCCAAGCTAAATTGATACCAATCTTGCCGGAGACAATGTCGCTTTTACCACTATCGACTTCTAGTCCGAAGATGTTTCCTCTTAAATCCTTGAGAATACTCTCGACTTCCTTAATGGTCTCATCATCAGAACGGTTAATAACCTCAGCGACTTTATCGTTATATTCTTGAGGAGTAATGTCGCCATCTAAATATTGCTGACGGTAAACAGTAAGTTCTTCTTTATTAAGTTGTAGAACAGCCATTGCATAGGTATCACGCATACTATCTTTAATAGAAATCGTCCCATTGTATTCGGTGTTCCAAAGCATATCCCATGATGTGGCATCTTCAAGAGCCTGAGCGGGATCATAATTGGCATAAACTGGATTGAAAAGTAGACCAAGTGTGCCCCACATGTAACCGACTCCATATTCACCGAGAGTGACAGGATTGTCATTGATGTCGGTAGTTTGAATGGAATCAAAACGTTGACGGATATATGAAGAAGCATAGTCATCATAATTTGGAAGCAAAGTGTCGCGTTTATCTAATTTCACAATCAAATCTTCACGAATCATCTTTTGAATCATGTATTCACTTGGGCAAATTAAATCAAAGCTGGATTTGCCAGTTAAGAGTTGTGTATAGAGGGTCTCGTTGGTGTCGGTTGTCGAATAAACAACGTCGACATTGTGGTAGCCAATACTGTCGGCGTACTCTTCAAATTGAGTGAAGAAAATCTCTTGGTCATCGTCGGTCATGTAGATGTAATCTTCCATGTTTTTAACGCGCAATAGAATCTTCTCATCAACATCAATAAGAGAGCGTGGAGTAAGAGAATAATCGGCTTTTTGCGGTTCTTTTGATGAAAAGGAGCGATTATTTGTAGATATTATTAAAGCCGAAAACAAACAAAGACCAACTAGAGAATACAGATATAACTTTTTCATATTAGTCCCTTCCTTTACGAATCTTTTTCATATTTGAATGTCGAGAGCGATAAATGGTAACCGCGATGACAGCGATAATAACAGCGATAAAAATGAAAGTTGTCAAAGCGCGCATTTCTGGAGGTATATTTTTCTTTTTAATAGCGGCTTGAATAAAGGTTGAAAGGGTTTCGATTTCACTATCGCCATTCAAAAGGCCCGCCCCTCGGGTGAAACTTGTAATGATGAAATCATCAAGAGAAAGGGTGATTGATAATAAGAAACCACTAAAAACTCCAGGAGCTATTTCCGGAATAGTAATCTTGGTCAAAGCCTGACGAGGGGTAGCACCCAAATCGATCGCTGCCTCATACAAAGAAGGGTCCATTTGTTGGAGCTTTGGTCTTACAGAAATGTAAACGAAAGGTAAACTCAAGGAAACATGTCCAATCAGCAATGTCCAAAAGCCGAATATATCATCCTTGAAAATGAATGTTCCCAAGAAAACGAACATAACGGTCAATGAGAAGGCTATTACAATTTCAGCATTAACAATCGGAATCTGAGTAGCGAAATTGATTACTTTTTTAAATTTACTCTTGCTGTAAAAAACACCAATTGCACCCAAAGTACCCAATAATGTCGCTACAGCAGCAGAAATAACAGCGATTAAAAGCGTATTACCAATCGCCACCATAATTGCTTTATTTTGAAATAAATCAGCGTATAGATTAAAGGAGAAAACGTAATGTCCGCCAATTAATGTCGTGTTCGAAAAGGAATAAAAAACAAGCAGTAAAATGGGTAAATACATCATTAGGAGAACAATCCAAATGTATGACTGCCCAATGATTTTGCGGAAAGGGAAACTTTTTTTCATTATAGGTTTGCTCCTTTCGCATTTTCTTTAGAAGTATTGCGAGTTAAGAACATCGAAATACCAATTAGTATAAGCATAATGAGAGCCATTAAGCTGCCATCGTTCCATAATCTATTATTGAATTCAAGGTTAATGAAATTACCAAATAAGGTAATCTTTCCTTCCGAAAAGACATCGCTAATAACATAGCTCGACATCGTAGGCATAAAGGTCATTAAAGTAGCGGAAACAATGCCTGGAACTGATTGAGGCAAAATGCTTTTTGTGAATACTTGACGGGGGTTGGCTCCTAAATCAGCGGCCGCCTCAATTTGAGAGCGATCGAGTTTTAAGAATGTTGTGTATAGAGGCAAAATAACAAATGGCAAGTAGTTCTGAACCATGCCAATTAAAGTTGCCAAATAAGGATAGCTTCCACCATCGATTCCCATCCAACTTAATAAATCGCGAGTGGCCCATGTTCTTAAAACAAAGTTGATCCACATTGGAGCAATGAAAAGGGTAATTAAAACAATATTTTTATTAATTCTCTTATCAGCCAAAAAATAAGCAAGTGGGTAGCCAATTAGCAAACAAATTAATGTTGTTTGAAGGGCGACAAATAGTGAAACCCACAAAACATTTAATTTTGATGGAGTGGTGAAAAAGTTAACCAAAGCATCAAATGATAAATTCATGTTTTGATCGGTAAAGGCATACAAAACAATAATTAAAATTGGGCCAATCACAAAGAGTAAGAGAAACAACACGTAAGGTATTGAAAGCATCTTTCTTTGGAACAAAAGGACGTGTGGTCTTTTGATTTTAGGTGCTTTATTACTCTTCGCGAACATATTTTGATATGTCACCTTTCAAGTGAATTTTGATTAAAGAAGAAGGAATCGAAAGACTAACCGCGTCATCGACGTTCCAAGTGTATGGGCTTTCCAAAATAAAATCTTCTTCCTCTGAAGTGCGGACCATGATTTGATAATGATCACCAATGTAGATTGTTGAAGCTACAATGCCATTAACATTCCCATTGTCAAAGCCATCTAATATATCAATTCCATTCAAAGGAATTTCGGCAATTACATCAGCGTCATTGAGGTCGTATTTCTTACCTTCCGGGGAGATTAAATAACCATTATCATCGATATGGGAACCCTTTAATAAAGAGGTTAAATCAACTTCAAAGGTTGAATCGCTGATAACCAATTGATTCTTATTATTAATCCATGCTTCTGGATAGATATTGCTTTTGATATTTTTCTCCATGATTTGAATGTCTTCAGCGTCAACTGACAATTCAACAAGGTCGCCAACATTATGATTCTTTGTGGTTTGAACGAGAACTTCGCTCTTCCCCACCATAATGACATATTCGAAATGGACACCTTTGAATATTTTGGTGTCGATTTTTCCAATTAGTTGGTCTTTGCTCGCCTCACTAGCGTTTGAAAGTTTCGAAATAACAATGTCTTCTGGACGAAGAACAACGTCGACTTTCTCGTTGATTGGAAAATCATCGACACAATCAAAGACATGGTTTAAGAAACGAACTTTGCGATTTCCCGCCATAGTTGCATTATAAATATTGGATTCACCGATAAAGTTTGCGACATAAGCATTTTTGGGTTCGTTATAAATGTCCATCGGAGTACCCATTTGTTGGATTTCGCCAGATTTCATAACCACTATTGTATCGCTCATGGTGAGAGCTTCTTCTTGATCATGAGTGACATAAATAAAGGTAATTCCCAATTTTTTGTGCATTTCTTTTAATTCGAGTTGCATTTCTTTACGCATCTTTAAATCGAGAGCACCCAAAGGTTCATCGAGCAAGAGGATTTCTGGACCATTGACAATGGCACGAGCAATAGCGACGCGTTGTTGCTGTCCGCCAGAGAGCGTGGAAATATCGCGATCCTCTAACTCTTCCAAATCGACAATGCGAAGTGCCTTGGCTACTTTCTCGTCGATTTCTTTATTGGTTAAATGTCTTAACTTAGTTTTTTTGTTGCCTTTTTTGTCGACTACTTCATAAGGAATTTTTTTGATTTTTAAACCAAAAGCAACGTTATCGTAAACATCATAATAAGGAAAAAGGGCATACCTTTGGAAAACCGTGTTAATTGGTCTTTTATAAGGTGGAACCTTCGTCACATCTTGACCATTTAAATAGATTGTCCCTTTATCAGGTGTCTCGAATCCAGCAATCATCCGCAAGGTGGTTGTCTTGCCACATCCAGATGGACCAAGGAAAGTTACGAATTCTCCTTTGGTGATGTCGAGGTTAATGTCATCAACGACCGTCACCCCATCAAACACTTTACTCACTCCTTGAAGCGAGATAATACAGTTCTCTTTTGCCATATTAGCCCTCCACTTTCTTAAAAATGATGAATATTTTTTTGTAATATTTCGCACAAAATATATAGTAATTTTTTTAATAAAACAACATAATTTTAACCCCCCTTATTTTTTGATCAATTTTTGAAAAGATTAATAATTCGTTTTAATTAGATTTAATCAATATTTTTTAATTTTTTATTTGTTTGAAAATAATGTAGGCAATTGATTTATTTTTTTAATATTTTTCCCGCTAATATTTATGGGTAGATTTTCACCTATTATTTTGCGAGGTAATATTGATTGAAGAAAAAATCATTCTTATTTATAATGATTTCCATAAAGAAGGCCCCGAATTATGAAAAAAACTCTCTTCTTATTGCCGCTGATTTTTCTTGGCACTAGTTTACTAACTGGCTGTTCCTTAAAAGACAAAGTTCGGCTTACATATGGAAGTTACATTCAAGATGATTTAATTGCTTTAGACGATTTCTTTGATCTTCAAAAAAAGATGAGTGGAACCGAAAAAGGTGAAAATTTCCTATTAGCTACTTATTTAGAAGGTGGAGTTTGCTCATGCTGGGACAATTTTGAGACTGTCTTAAAAAGATATATTTCCGAAGAAGATGTTGTCATCTATAAAATTAGCAACGATTTATTTAATTCAACTAACCAAAGCCAACTTGATGATTGGGGATTAACTAAAATTACTGGGACCACTCCTTCGCTCGCCATTATTAAGGACGGAAAGGTGAAGAAAGAATTTATCGCCGACAACAGCGAATTTTTCGATCGTTACATTTCTTTCAAAGAAAAAATTGATCAATATGTCATGGCGCCAAATTACTATTTTGTCGATCAAGACATTCTTGATGACGCAATCGCGAATGACGATAAAGTGTTGGTTCATTATATGTGGGATTTCTGCCCTGACTGCCAATATAGCGGTCCCGCAGTTCTCTACCCTTATACCAATGATCACAACTTTACATTAAAGATGTACATTATTGATATTGGCAGGCTCACTGGTTATGACCCAGAGGCTGAGAATCCTTTTGCAAATTTTAGTACATCTAATCAAGAGTATGTCGACTTCTTACGAGATCATCACATTTCATTAGCTGGTAACGAAACCTATGGTTATGATCGAGGATTCGTACCGACCACTCAATATTGGGAAAATGGTGTTCTCAAAGATGTTAACGTTTATTTCAATGATTCTTTGACTCTAGATAACAACGAATGGAAAGTCACTCGTTCATTCTTCAGCGAAGAAAGAAAAGATAGCCTCCACTACCTTGAAGGAGTAGAGACTACCATTTTAGAAGATTTAATCGTTAATGAAGATGATGTTACACCTTCAAACAGTGATCCAAGCACTGGATCTTGGAAAAAAGATGCCGCAAGCGTTTATCACAATCCACTATTAATCGCGTTCTTAGATACTTACGCTTTATAAATTATTTAATATTTTGATAATAACTCTCAAAATTCTTTCTTAAACGACTGATTAGTTTTTTCTTAGTGAAGAACGAGGCAAATGAATATTTAATAGCGGTTTCCACTAGTTTATAAACCTCTTCTCTAGTCAAAGAGAATGCTTTCACCATTTGTTTCATATCTTGAATTGCATCGGTATTAGAGACAGTCATATTATCGCTGTTAATTGTAACCGGTATTCTCTTTTCGATGAATTTACGTAAAGGAACGTCGGAGTATTTTTTCAATGACTTAGTTTGGAGATTACTTGTTGGACAAAACTCAAAGCATACTGGTCGAGACAAGACACGAACCACGCTTTGTTCATCAAGGGAAAGGTGCACACCATGGCCAATGCGTTGGGCACCATTATCTAAAGCCATCATGATTTCTTCGCTTCCGGTTGCCTCTCCACTATGAATCGTAATATTCAAACGATATTTTTGAGCTAATTCATATATTTTCTTATAGTAGCTACCTGGATGGAGCGCTTCTGCCCCTGCTAAATCGACAGCCACAACATGATGATATCTTAGTTTTTTAGCAACTTTGATGGTTTCCAAATTCTCTTTTTCAGAAGCATGTCTCATACAACATAAGATAAGGTTCGCTGAAAAACCTTTTGTCATATGAAGGCCTTCTTTAAGCCCTGCGATAGCCGCTTGTGCTGCTTGGAGTTGGCTCATGCCCTCGCGAGTATGTAAAACGGGGGCGAAGCGAATCTCTGCATAAATAAAGCCCAGTTCCGCCAGTCGGAGAACTAACGAACGGGTTGCAAAAGTTAGATTTTCAGCCTTTTGCAAGAGAGTGAGTGGTAAATCAAAACGTTCCAAATATACTTCTAAAGAAGGGCAATCATCAGGAACATATATGTTATTTGGAAAATTCTTCCCTAAAGGAACTTTGTCCTTACGAGATAGAACAATAAAGTCTTCTTTGCTAAGGGAACCGTCAAGATGTAAATGTAAATCAATCATAAAATACTCCTTTTTATTTGTTAAAAATCAATGCTTGGTAAGAATATATATCAGGATTCAGTGATATTGTAGAACTAACCTTCAAAAAATTAGGAAATAGGCTCTTAAATATCTCGATTTGCCAATTATCAGGATACCCACTTGGGGGATTTTTTATTTGATAATGCATTGGGATTACTAATTTAGGTTTAATATAATCAGCCAATATTTTTGTTTCTTTGGCCGAGATAGTGTAAAACCCGTTAATAGGAACAAAAAGCACATCCACACCTTTAAATGGATCAAATAAATTAAGAGGAGAAATATCTCCCACATCTCCTAAATGAGCAAAAGAAATATTGTCAAATGAGAAAATTCGTCCGTAAACCAGGCCTCTTTGATTGCCTTTTTGGTGATCATGTGGCAACAAGTATTCCTGATATTGGAAACTTTTAGCCGAAGAAATCAGCTTAATATACTCTCTTGCGTTATGGTCTCGATGTTCGTGTGAACAGAGCACTAAATTGGCTTCAACATTCTTGGGAAATAAGAGACCATTAACTGAGCCATTTTCGTATGGATCAAGGACAATAGAAAAATCATCATTACTGATTTTGAAACTTGAATGCCCTAAATATTGTATCTTAACCATAAACCTACATTAATTAAAACCTACGATGCATGTTTTATTTGCTTTGAACCTTACTATTTATATTTTAACAAATATAGAAAAAAAGACCATTAAATAAGCAATAATATCCTTTCTATCTTATTATCATTATATTTTGCATTTTATTTTCATATTATTTTAGCTTTTTGGTATATTATGAATTTATAAAAGGAGAATTAAATTATTCATGAAGAAAAAAGAGAAACGCTTAATCAAACCTTACGATCCAAATAAGAAGTCAATCTTTAAAGATTTTAAAGCGTTTATCAGTCGCGGAAACGTTCTGCAACTTGCCGTCGGTGTTATTATTGGGGGTGCCTTTGGCGCTATTATTGGTGCTTTAGTGAACCATATTCTAATGCCAGTTATTAGCTTGGCTGTCCCTGGAGGATTAGATAGTTTTTATACAATTCTTCCTAATAGCGTTTTAGCCGATCTTCAAGATGGCACGGTTGGTGTCCTTGCTAACGATGGACAATGGTATGCCTCTTTAAGTAAAATGGATTGGGGTCTACTGATTAATGCTGTCATTAATTTTATATTGATAGCCGTTGTTCTTTTTGCGATTGTTAAAATCTTCGCCTCAATTCAAAAAGCTAATGATGAAAGAAAAGCTAAATGGTTAGAAGCTCACTATCAAAAACATCCAGAACTAAGACCAGTGCCAGTTGATCCAGGAACTCCCGAACCAACTGATCACGAAATCTTAAAAGAAATCTTGAATGTTCTAAAAGAACAAAAATCTGTTAAACCGGAAAAATAGGATTTAATAATTATAAGAAAAGACTACCAAATGGTAGTCTTTTTATTAAGTTAATAAGCTTAGATTTTGTCGTTAGAACCAAGAACATTGATAATCTTGTGTTTAACAATTTCTCGGACATAAGCGCGACCATCACCTAGATATTGACGTGGGTCAAAGTGATCAGGATGCTCAGATAAATGTTTACGGACAGCCGCGGTAACGGCTAAGCGAAGATCAGAGTCAATATTGATTTTGCAAACTGCCATCGTAGCAGCTTGACGAAGCATTTCTTCTGGAATGCCAATCGCGTCAGGCATATTG
Source organism: Bacillota bacterium (assembly GCA_023422095.1). Taxonomy (GTDB): domain Bacteria; phylum Bacillota_I; class Bacilli_A; order RFN20; family CAG-826; genus JAAYDH01. The sequence goes on along the minus strand of JAEZSD010000016.1, from coordinate 5,111 downwards.
CCACCATTTTCATTAATAATTTTTACATATTCTTGAACAACACTGGAGGCACCATGCAAAACAATGGGGAATCCCGGTAACTTCTCACTGACTTTTTGGAGAATATCAAATCTTAACTGGGGTTTTTGTCCTGGTTTGAATTTATAAGCACCATGGCTAGTTCCAATAGCGATAGCTAATGAATCAACACCAGTGCGACTGACAAAGTCATATACTTCAGCAGGATCAGTGAATTGGGCATCAGCGGCAGAAACATTAACAGCATCTTCGATGCCGGCCAATTTTCCAAGTTCGCCTTCAACTGTCACGTAGGGGACATGAGCATGAGCGTATTCCACAACTTTTTTGGTTAAGGCAACATTTTCTTCATATGATAAGTGACTTCCATCAATCATCACTGAAGTAAATCCATGATCGATGCAGTCTTTGCATAATTCAAAGCTGTCACCATGATCAAGGTGGAGAGCAATTGGAACACCAGTATCCTCAAGAGCGGCTAGAACTAGATGAGTCAAATAAGCTTGTTTAGCATATTTTCTTGCTCCAGCAGAGACTTGTAAAATAACGGGTGATTTAGTTTCTTTGCAGGCTTCAGTGATTCCTTGAACAACTTCCATATCACTGACATTGAAGGCTCCAATGGCGTAACCGCCTTTGTAAGCTTTTTCAAACATTTCTTTAGTATTTACTAATGGCATAATTAATTCCTTCCTTATACGTGTTGAATTATATACTTAATTATTATAAAAATTAAGAAAAATGCTATTTCGCATTCTTTTTATTGCTTAACTTCTCAAATATCTCTAGTGAGAAATAAGAATTACTGAGAGGAACAATGGAAATGATGTCGTGATTAACTTGATATAAATCCGTATCTTTTGGGGCAACAGAGATGTCTTCCACATAACGGTAAGCATAATATCCATCTTCTTTTTTTGTGAAATAATTTTTATCACTGCGATAATGCAGTTTTCCTAATGAAATGCCTTTAACTTTATTTCCAAGAGGGAAATTAATGTTTAAAAGGTATTCGCCGCTAAGAAGATCTCGGTCATTAATGAAATCCCATACAAGAGAAAAATGCTTTTCCACTAAGGCAAAATTGTCTTCAGTTGAGATAGCGAAAGTCGGTTTCTTAAATATTAGAGCCTCTAAACAAGCCCCAACTGTTCCGCTGTACATTGTATCGTAAGATACGTTGTTGCCATGGTTAATTCCCGATACCACTAAATCAAAATCTATTTCGAGGCTAGAAAGAGCGAAAGATACACAATCAGCAGGAGTTCCAGAACAAGTAAAAACATCTTGGCTAATTTCTTCAATCTGAATAGGCTTTCCAAGAGTAATCGAACAACTTTTCGCGCTCATACCTTCTTTAGGGGCCACAATAACTACTCTTCCGTATGGAAGTAGTAATTTCTTCATCAATTGTATTCCGATGGAACAATATCCATCGTCGTTAGTTAGTAAAATATTCATATTCTTAATTTTACGTTTTAAAAGGGAATGTTTCTATCCTTTTCATTAACTTTTAAAAAAAGAAAAAGAGAATTGCTTATTCCCTTTTCTTCTTTTTGTTAACTAATTAACTTTTTTGCTAAAAGTAAAATAGGTAATTCTCTTCGCTTAACGAGGATTCCACAACCATAGTCTTGCATGATTTTAAACGCTTCAATAGCGTCGTCAATGGGCATCCATAAAATTTGTTCAATCATTGTTTTTTCGTAATCTTCTAATTTTGTTCCCACCCATTGTTTAGTTTTAGCTACAAAATAATAGTTGTGATTTTCGCGATGTATTAAATTATAAAAGTCACGAACCTGTCCAAGAGGTGAGATTATTTCCACTTGATAGCCAATTTCTTCCTTCATTTCACGGAGAAAAGCATCGCTAATCTTTTCATTTTTTTGTACTCCCCCGCCAGGTAGTTCGTAGTAATTACGATCTCCAAAAGAATCAAAGCCATGTAGTTTAATTAATGCAACTTCATTTTTGTCATTAATTACTACACCTCGAGAACATTTACGAACATGGTCGATATAGGAAAATGGATATTGATCATCATTTAACTTTTGGATTATTTTCATAGCGATAGTCTAAACCAAGAGTTGTTACTAAACAAGAGAAAGCTCCCTATTATGGGAGCCTTCGTTTTGTGATTATTCTTCAATTTTATTTTCGCGAATAACTTTTTCTTTTAGGTATTCAGGAACTTCTTCATATGATTCAAATGTTCGATTGAAGTATCCACTTGCTTGAGTGATTGATTTAAGCTGAGCCGCATAATCGATAATTTCAGCTTCAGGGATTAAAGCTTCAATTTCTTGAACTCCGTGTTCTCCTTCTTCAATATTTTGAACTTTAGCACGTCGAGTGTTGAGATCAGAAAGGACATCGCCAGTATATCTACTTTCAACATTTACTTTAATGCGCATGATTGGTTCAAGAATGATTGGTGAACACTTTGCATACGCTTCTTTAAAAGCGAGGATTGAAGCCATCTTGAAAGCTTGCTCATTACTATCGACTGGGTGGTATTTACCATCGACGAGGACGGCTTTCACACCAATGACTGGGAATCCGGCAAGTGGGCCAGATTTAACCGCTTCAAAGAAGCCTTTTTCAACAGCTGGGTAATAGTTTCTTGGAACAGCACCACCAAATACTTCCTCAGCGAAGACGTTTTCAGGGGCGGGTTCGAATCTCATATCAACAACGCCATAGAAACCACTTCCACCAGATTGTTTGACATAACGACCAATAGCTTGACCAATTTTCTTAATTGATTCACGATAGACAATTTTCATTGGTTGGACATTCATTTCAATCTTGAAATTGTCCTTTAACTTCGCTAAGACAAAGTCGATGTGGGAAATAGAAACACCGCCAATGAGCAATTGTTTAGTTTCGTTATTGCGTTTAACTTCAACGCATGGATCTTCTAATTGAATTTTAGCTAGGGCTGGCCCAATTTTTGATTCATCATTCTTGTTTTTGAGTTCGATAGCCTTAAAAATAACTGCGGTTGGATATTTAACAGCCTTGTAATTAATAACTGATTTGGGAGAGGAAAGAGTCATTCCTGACGAAACGCCTTCTAAACGAGTTACCGCGGCAATATCTCCGGCTCCAACTTCTGTGATGGAATCCATCTTCTTTCCGGTCATTTGAAAGAGCATACTTACGCGCTGAATGCTGCCATTAACCGATACATCATCGCCGGAATGGAGAACACCAGAATTTACCTTAATGAGGTTAATATTTCCTGCATAAGGATCAACGAGTGTCTTAAATACATAAGCCGAGAAAGGTTCATCAAGACTAGTGGCACGTTCGACCTCTTTGCCTGATTCATCAAGCGCTTCAAAGGGTTTGAGGTCACTTGGGGCAGGTAAGTAATCAACGAACATATCGAGCAATGTAAGAATGCCTATATTCTTCAAAACACTACCAACGAGGACTGGTACTAAGGCACCAGACATAACACCTTTGCGTAATGAATCGCGCATTTCTTGATCGGTGAATGATTCTCCACCAAAGAATTTTTCTAATAAAGAGTCATCGGTTTTAGCAACTTCCTCAACAATCGTGTTGTGAAGTTCAAAAACTTTTGCTTTCTTATCTTCATAAATTTCAGCTTCAACGCATTGGTGTCCATCAAATTTTTGAGCCTTCAAATTGATGACGTTCACAAATCCATCAAAATCATTTTCATGTCCTAATGGATAAGAGAATGGAATGGCTTCGCCTCCCAATCTTTCACGAATTTCTTTGAGTAACTCATCAAAATTGACTCCCTCTTTATCCATTTTGTTGACAAAGATAAAAGTTGGGATGCCTTTTCTTTTTAGTTGGTTCCAGTGTTTAATAGTTCCGACTTGAACGCCAACGCTGGCGTCGATAAGAAGGACTGCTCCTTTGACAAAGCGAGTGACACCGATACTTTCAGAGATGAAGTCATCATTCCCTGGAATATCGAGAATATTAATTTTGTGTTCTTTATGGAATAAAGGAATGATAGAAGTTTGAATTGATGAGCCTCTTTTTTGTTCATCAGAAGAATAATCACTTACTGTATTTTTCTTTTCAACTTCACCTTTGGCGGGAATAGCACCACTAACGAATAATAAGGATTCCACTAAGGAAGTTTTTCCGCTTCCTTGATGCCCCATTAAGACGATGTTTCGAATATTTTTTGGATCAAACATGTTATTAAATCTCCTTAAACTCTAAAATATTTACTATAGCGGCCTTTGGTAATCAGTTGAATACGATTTTCTCTAACCAATTTTGCCAAGGCCTTTTCAATTGTCGCTCCACTAGCGGCATACAAAACATTTTGAATGACGTTTTTGCTAATCGGGGTCGAACTATCTGCGACGATACGAAGGACTTTTTCTTCTGCGGTTCCATCGATATTGTTGATTTCGATGATATAGTCGAGTTTGTGATACCCTTCTAAGACAATTTTAAGAAGGAAGATTACATATTGAGAATAATCATTTTCATTTTCGCTCCAACGATCGCATGAAGAGGCGAATGCATCAATATAGCCACCAATTTTTTGACGGACAAGATAAGATAATGAAAAATATGAATCGATATTATATCCATATTTTTTCAAAAGGAAGTATAGGAGTAATCGAGATAAACGTCCATTGCCATGATTGTATGGATGAATGCACATGAAATCTAATAAGAAGCAGCAAATTAAAACAAGCTTATTGCATTGCTCATCAGCGGCACAGATATTAAATTGATAAATCAAATTATCGAGGAGTTGGATAACCTCTTCTGGAGCAGCCGGCACAAATAAGGTGCGGTATGTTCCATCAGAGAGAATCTCTTGAATATAGTTTTGCGTATCTTTAAACTTACCGCCAAACTCAGGATTATAATCCTTATACATATAGTAATGAAGGGTGCTGATAAAGGAACGATCAAATGGTTGATATTTGTAGACATCGTCAATGAGATCGATTGCTTGAGCGTAACCTTTTACCATATGCTCTTGGAAAGTAACAGGAACCTTGTTTTTCTCAAAAAGCTCTTTTTCTTGAACTTCGGAAATAAAAACATTGCCTAATGCACAAGAAGCAATAACGCCACTT
>JAEZSD010000002.1 GCA_023422095.1 Bacillota bacterium | reverse complement strand
GTCGCTATTAAATTACTAAAAGAAGAACAATTGGATGGTATTATTTCTTGTGGCTCAACTGGTGGGTTTTTAAGTGCCTCGACCATTATATTAAAACTTATTCCTGGAGTGAAAAGAGCGGCTTTGGTAGCGCCTTTTCCTTCTTATATCAAAGGTAAAAAAGTCGTAATTCTTGATGTCGGTGCGAATAATGAAAACTCACCCGAAGAATTATATGAATTCGCCGTGATGGGTAGATTATACTCTCAATCAGTTTATGCAATCGAAAACCCGTCCGTCTTCTTGCTTAGCAATGGCACAGAAGAAGGCAAAGGTTCACCTGAAATCAAACAAGCTCAAAAACTTTTAGTTGATTTCCCTGGTTATCAAGGTAACATTGAAGCCCGCGTTGCCCTCGATGGTAGAGCAGATGTTATCGTTACCGATGGTTTTACAGGTAACATTTTCCTTAAAGGCACCGAAGGTGTAGCAAAAATTATGTCTAATCTAATGAAAAAAGCTTTCAAAAAGAACTTATGGACTAAGCTTGGTTACTTACATGTTCGCAAGGGAATTAATGAAATTTCTCAAACTATGGATTATAAAAGCACTGGTGGAGCTATGCTCCTTGGTGTTAATGGCGTGGTGGTCAAAGCTCATGGTAGTTCTGATGCCTATGCCTTTAAATGTGCATTAGATGTCGCTAAAAAGTTAGCGGAACATCAAGTCGTGAATAAAATTAAGGAGGGTATGGAAAATGCCGGAAATTAAAGAACTATTAACTAAACTTAATATCAAGCCACATGAAATCAATGTGTACGAATTAGCTCTCACTCATCCTTCGTACAACGCGGACGCCAACACAGTCCATTGCGACTACGAAAGATTGGAATATATGGGTGATGCCGTTCTCGACTTTGTGACGGCTGATTTAATTTTTAAAAGAAATCCACATATGGATGAAGGTAAGATGAGCAAATTGCGTAGTTATTTGGTTAAGAGTCAAACCTTAGCCGATTATGCGCGCAAACTAAATTTGTCCGATTATATTAGGGCGGGACATTCTATTCCCAGTGACCAAGTAAATAAGAGCAATAAGATTTTAGAAAACGTTTTTGAAGCCCTGGTTGGCGCTATCTATTTAGATTGTGGAATGAAAACAGCTTATAGTTTTGTTCTCAAAACCTTGAGTGCTGATTTGAAAAAATTGACTAACATCGATTTGACTGATGCCAAAACGATGTTACAAGAACAAATGCAAGCCGAGCATCGCGACAGCGTTCATTATGAACTCATCAGTCAAAAAGGACCAGCTCATGATCGCACTTTTGTGGTCAATGTCTTATTCAATGAGATTGTATTAGCGACTGGTACGGGCAAAAGTAAAAAAGCTGCTGAAGAAGATGCTGCCCGCAACGCCCTAGAAAAGAGAAGTGTTTAATGGGATTGATTTCTTTCTTAAAAGAAAAATTTGCCAAGAAAGACAAAAATGTCGATAAGTATTCGCAAGCTATGGCGAAATCTCGCCATAATTTTTCTAATCGATTAGATTTACTATCCCATCGCTATAAAACTGTTAATCAAGATTATTTTGAAGAATTAGAACAAATTCTTATTGAATCAGATGTCGGCGTTAATCTCGTCATTAAAATCATTGATGAAGTTTTAGAGAAAAGTCGTCAAGAAAAGATTACCGACCCTAAAACAATCAATGAATTACTGGTTGATCGGATGTTTGTCGGCTATGCGGAAAAAGGTGATATTAAAAACGAAATTGTTTTTGAAGATGGCCAACCGACTGTTGCTTTAGTGGTAGGGGTTAATGGAGTGGGCAAAACCACAAGTATCGCAAAATTGGCCCATCGCTATATTAACCAAGGCAAAAAAGTCTTATTAGTGGCCGCGGATACCTTTCGCGCGGGAGCTGTTGAGCAATTGAGTGTGTGGGCGAAACGCTTAGGTTGTGAGATTGTAACAGGTTCTTCTGAAGCAGACCCTGCTTCTGTGGCATATGATGGAATGCAAAAAGCCAAAGAAATACATGCTGATTTTGTCATTGTTGATACTGCGGGAAGATTGCAAACCAAAGCCAATTTAATGATGGAACTGAGCAAGATAAAAAGAGTAATAAATAAAGAGATAGACGGAGCCCCTCAAGAGACATTTTTAATTATTGATGCGACAACGGGACAAAACGGTGTCGTACAAGCCAAAGCATTTGCTGAAGTCACCAATTTAACGGGTGTCATCGTCACAAAAATGGATGGAACCAGCAAAGGCGGAATTATATTAGCAATTCGCGATGAATTTAAGGTTCCGGTGCGATTTATTGGATTGGGCGAGAAAATGGATGATCTCGCAGAGTTTGATCTCGATAAATATCTCTATGGATTATGCGTAGGTGAATAAAATGGATGATCTTATTAAAACAGTTCGCTATAACGATTTATTAAACCTTTACCAGGATTTTTTAACTCCCACCCAAAAAGAGATATTAATCTATTATTTTGCTTATGATTTATCCTTAGGAGAAATCGCTATCAATCGCAAGGTCTCCCGAGCGGCAATTGAAGACGCGATTAAAAAGGGTCTAAGCAAATTAGAAACTTTAGAAGAAAATTTACATCTTCTAAAGAAAAAACAAGACATATTAGAAAATATCAAACTAATAAAACAACAAAAACCCAATAGCGAAATTACTTCGTTAGTGGAGAATATAGAAAGGATAATTAAATAATGGCTTTTGAATCCTTAACTGATAAATTAACTGGCATATTCAAGAAAATACGTGGTCAAGCTCGCTTAACTGAAAGCAACATGGAGGATATGCTTAAGCAAATCCGCATTGCTCTTTTAGAAGCCGATGTAAATTACAAAGTCGTCAAAGAATTTACATCCAAAATTAAAGAAAAAGCAATTGGCCAAGATGTTCTTTTAAAACTAAATCCTGGTCAGATGCTCGTCAAAATTGTTCATGATGAACTCATTGAGTTGTTAGGCAGTGAGAATAGCGAGATAAACTATCAAAAAAACCGTCCCACAGTCATTATGATGGTGGGCTTACAAGGTTCTGGTAAAACAACGACAGCAGGCAAATTAGCATATCTGTTAAAGAACAAATTAAAAAGAAAGGTTCTCCTAGCTGCTGGAGATATCTATCGACCTGCTGCCATTGATCAATTAGAGCAACTTGCCAAAAAGGTTGGAGTTGATATTTTATCAAAGGGAACCAGCATTTCTCCCGTCAAAATTGCCATTGAAGCAAAGCAAAAGGCTTTCGATGAACATTATGACGTCCTGATTATTGACACCGCTGGACGCTTGCAAATTGATGAACAATTGATGAATGAACTTTCTGATATCAAACGGGAAATTATTCCTGATGAAATACTTCTATTAGTTGACGCGATGGCTGGTCAAGATGCTGTCAATGTGGCCGATTCTTTCAACCAAAAACTTGGATTAACTGGTGTTGTAATGAGCAAACTTGATGGTGATGCTCGTGGTGGTGCCGCTCTTTCCATTAAACATATGACAGGAGTTCCTATTAAATTTAGTGGCGTGGGAGAAAAACTGACTGACCTCGATGTTTTTCATCCCGATCGTATGGCCGATCGCATTCTTGGAATGGGCGATGTCATGACTTTGGTGGAAAAAGCCTCTGAAGAAATTGATGAAAAAGAAGCTCGTCGAGCCGCTAATAAAATGATGGCGGGAACATTTGGTTTAGATGATATGCTCGCTCAGCTCAAACAAGTCCAAAAACTCGGCTCACTAGGTGGTCTTTTAAAATTGATTCCTGGTTTGCCAAAAATAACTCCCGAACAACAAGCTCAGGGAGAAAAGGAAATGAAAAATTTTGAAGTCATTATTAATTCCATGACTATAGAAGAAAGACAGAATCCATCAATCCTAAAATATTCGAGAAAAATTCGCATCTCCACTGGCTGTGGCAAATCAGTGGCTGATCTAAATCGTATGCTCAAGAAGTTTGAAACGATGAAAGAAACGATGAAAAAAATGGAATCCTACCGTAAGAGTGGAAAAATGCCACCCGGTGGTTTAGGCGGCATGGGCTTTCCAATGTAATCGTGGATAGATTAACCTATTCTATTTAATAAACTTATGGCCCTTTTCGATAGCGTCAAGCTCCCATTTTGGAGTTTCTTGTTCGTCGAGAAGTTGAATATCAATTTTTGAAAGAGAAACATTTTTGAATAAATCAGGACGATATTTTTTAGTTAGTATTAAACTTTGTTTTCTTCGCCACTTGCTAATTGCTTGGTGATTTCCAGAATACAAGATATCAGGTATTTTGATCCCCTCGAAATCAAATGGTTCTGTATATTGTGGGTACTCCAATAGGTCATTCTCAAAAGACTCTTCGACAATCGATTCACTGGCGATAACGCCATCGAGCAATCTAATGATGGCATCGCTTAAAACCATTGCCCCAATTTCACCACCAGTAAGAATAAAATCTCCGATAGAAATTAATTCATCGACATACTGATTAACTCTTTCATCAATCCCTTCATAATGGCCACATATAATAATTAAATCTTCTTTATTTTCCGAAAAATAACGAACTTTTGATTGGTTTAACGCTTTTCCTCTTGGGGAAAGTAAAACAACATGACTATTTGGTTTCAAAATACTTTTTAGGCAATCAATAATGGGCTGACATTTCATAATCAGTCCAGCTCCACCTCCGACCGGCGCGCTATCAACGCGACCATATTTATCGTTTGTGAAGGTACGAATATCGATAATTTTGAGTTCGACAGCTTCTTTAGCTATCGCCCTTTTGATGATTGAATTAGTTAAAAAACCATCAAACATTTGGGGAAATAAAGTCAAAATTGTGATTCTCATAACATTCCCTCCATGACCCGGATATAAATCTTCTTTTTTAAAATATCTACTTTGTTTATAAACTCATTAAGAAATGGAACAAAGAAATCTTTTTCGCCGTTTCGTCTAACCCGTAAAGTGATTGCCGAGGGGAATTCTTCAACTTGAGCAACAACTCCCAAAACATTCTCATTCTCATCAATAATTTGGCAACCTACTAAATCGCTAAAGAAATAGTGGCCTTCTTCAAGATCTTTGGAATCTTTTTCAACTTTTAAAAGACATCCTCTTAACTCATCAGCCTTTTCTTTAGTGTCAATCCCAAAGACTTTCACTAAATCAAATTGCCCGTTTGTTTTGTATGAATCAACAGTCAAATTAGTAATGTCATTATTTTTTGGATTAAACAAAAAAACTTTATTACCTTTTTTGTAACGTTTTTTGGGTTGGTCGGTTAAAGATTTTAACTTTAATGTTCCATCCAGCGTGAAGCTTCCAATGATAATTCCTAGATCTAAGTATTCCATAGATAGTTCAAAAAAGAGGACTAATCCTCTTTCTCTTCAGTAAATGATTCAAATTTGATATGGACTCTTTTATTGTCTACTTTGCCAGCAACAGAGATCACTTCGCGAATAGCGTTAGCGATTGTTCCGTGTCTGCCAATTAAACGAGCGATATCATTTTTCTCGGTAGCGATGATAATAGATAAATCTTTTCCGTCTTCCGATTCATTTGTCTTAATAAAAATCAAATCAGGTTCTTCAACGATTGGATCGATAATCGCATGAATAGCTTTTTCGTAATTCATTATTTGACTTTCTTTCCGACTTTTTTGCTTTCTGCGTATTTCGCAATCAAGCCTTTGCTGGTGAGCATTGCCTTAACGGAATCAGATGGAGTTGCACCTTGAGATAACCATTTGAGAGCTAATGCCTCATCAATCACAACATTTTCAATTCCCTTTGAGGGATCGTAATAACCGATTTGCTCAATAATTCTTCCGTCTGCTGCGTAACGTGAATCAGCGGCTACGATGCGGAAAAAGGGATCTTTGTGGCGACCAATTCTTGTTAATCTAATTTTAACTGCCATAAACATTTCCTCCTTATGTTCGAAAGTATCTTAAGTCTTGCTAATTATTCTGTCAAGCATTTTTGCTTTACATAGATTATTTTCCTTATATAAATATAAAATTGTGTTGAAATAAAATATAGCGATTGTTAATATTATTAAGCATGTTTGAACATGATACGGGTGCTCCGCTGTCGAAAACGAGAATGAACACCAAGAGAACATTTATGTTATAGGAGGCGTTATTGAACTATGAACACAAATTTAGTCAATGAAATCACAGCTTCACAATTGAGACATGACTTACCAGAATTTTCTTCCGGTGACACCGTTAAAGTGTCCGTAAGAATTATTGAAGGAACCAAGTCGCGTATTCAAAACTTCGAAGGCGTTGTTATCGCTCGTCGTGGTGGTGGAATTAGTGAAACGTTTACCGTTCGAAAGATGTCAAGTGGCATCGGTGTGGAAAGAAATTTCCCACTTCATTCTCCAACCATTGCGGCCATTACAGTTGTTCGCAAAGGCAAAGTGAGAAGAAACAAAATCACTTACATTCGCAAACTTTCAGGTAAATCAGCTCGTATTAAAGAAATTCTCTAATCTTGAGCAAAATAAGGATTCTAACCGAATCCTTTTTTATTGCTTAGTCCTTTTAGAACTCATATAATGAGAAATATGTTAAGTAATGTTAAGAAGAAGAGATTAGGAGCTTTTCTTTGGTCTACAATATATTTAGTGTTAGTGGTGATATTTGCTTGTAGCGCCACATTGATTTTTCATTCGACTTATTATCGCTCGATATTTGTTTCTGGTTCTTCCATGAGTCCAACTCTTTTTGGAGCAACTAGCAAAGCTCATTTCGGGATTATAGATACAACATCTTGGGCTAAAAACAGCATCAAAAGATTTGATATCGTGACTACCTATTTTCCTTGGGAAGAAAAAGATTACTCTGAAGAAAGCCGTAATAATCACGATTATTCCCTCGCTGATGGGTACAACCCCGAATACAAAATAAAACGCGTTATCGCTCTTGGGGGAGAGACTATCTTTTACTTTACTGATGTCACTAAGCGTGGCAATTTTTCGGAAGACTTAATTAATCACATCATTATTCTTGAATCAAAAGATGAAGACGAAGATGGTCAAGATGATGGGACTGGTGATGTTATTGCCATCTTTCGAGATAAACTTCCAAAAGGGGAAGAACTAGAAGAGGGTGAAGACATCTTTGTTATCGGTGATCAAACAATAATTGCTCAAGAACTGCCATATTATCGTCAAAATAATTACGTTTCACCTTTTTCTTATGGTCGACCTTCTATAGATCCAATTGCCGTTCCAGAAGGCCGATTCTTTGCTATGGGGGACAACTGGTCCACCAATGGTAGTACGGACTGTGGAACAACGGGTATTCCATTATATTACGACAATATTGTCGGAGTATTAGTGGCTATCGAAGGCACTTGCACAATTGTTGGTGATAACGGCGATAAAAAGTGCACCAACCGACAATATTCCTGGCCAACTATATATTAAGGATTTCTTATGATAAATTCAGTACACTGGTTTCCTGGACATATGAAAAAGGCCCTCAAAGAGATTGAGGAACGCTTAAAAGTTATTGATGTTGTTATCGAATTAATTGACGCTCGAGCGCCTATTTCTTCAATCAATCCCCAACTTGAAAAAACAATTAAGAGTAAGAAAAGAATTCTCGTTTTGACCAAAATTGATTTAGCGGATCCACAAAAGAACGATTTTTGGGTCGAATACTTAAAGAAACAATACGATGTTGTTTTATCCTTAGATTTAACCCAAGCATCGTCCAACAAAGCCATTGAAAAAGCAATCACTCTCCTCGGAAAAGATAAGTGGGCAAAAGAAAAATCAAAAGGAATGAAACCCCAACCAATAAGAACAATGATTATTGGAATCCCAAACGTTGGAAAGTCCTCCCTCATTAATCGCCTTGCTCACCGTAAAGCTGCTGGTGTACAAAATAAGCCAGGTTATACAAGAGGCGAACAATGGATTAAAGTCAGTGAAAACTTTTTATTGCTAGATACACCTGGAATTCTGCCCATGAACTATGATGATCAAAAAAAATCTATCAACTTAGCTTTAGTCGGATCCGTAAGAGAAGATATTCTACCTAATTATCTATTGGTTAGTTCTCTCTTATCATTTCTTAATATTCATTATCCAAATGCTCTAAAAGGGCGATTCAATATTGACACAATTGGACAAAAAGAAGAGGTTTTGCTTAAAATTTGCGTCCAAAGATCACTAGTTGATGCTTTCGGGAAACCTGATTTATTACGCGCCGAGACTCTTTTATTGAAAGAATTTAAAGACGGATTATTAGGCCGTGTTACTTTAGATATTGAAAAAGATGCCGCTTGATTTTGAAAAATCTTTATACACTGGAGATATCCAATATATTGTTGGATGTGACGAAGCTGGAAGAGGGTGCTTGCTTGGTCCAGTTTTTGCTGGAGCAGTTATATTGCCAATGTCATTTGATTCACCTTTAATCAATGATTCCAAGCAATTGTCCGCCAAACAAAGAGAAGAAGCTTTTAAGTTAATTATTAAATCAGCAATTGCTTTTGGAATAGGCTTTTGCTCTCCTGAAGAAATAGACCAAATGAATATTCTTAATGCTTCAAGAGTAGCGATGGAAAGAGCCATCGAAAATATGAATCATTCATTTGATTTAATTATTACTGATTATATGAAAATGCCCAAAGCCATAAAGCCAGTTATTAGCCTTGTTCATGGTGACAGCAGAAGTTTATGTGTCGCGGCCGCTTCCATTCTCGCTAAGGTATCTCGCGATCGTTATTGCGAAGAATTAGATAAGATTTATCCTCAATACCATATTGCTAAGAACAAAGGATATGGGACCACTAGCCATCTTGAAGCTCTCAGTGAGTTTGGACCAGTAAAAGGTCTTCACCGCTTTTCATATTCTCCTGTTCAAAAATCTTTGATTAAAAAAGTCGATTTGTTTTAGAACTTACTTGAGTATTTAATCTCCTTATTAATAGGAGGTTTTTTTATGAAAGGAAGAGATTTGCTAATTTATTTATCGATCAAATACCAAGGAGTGTGGAACAACATTTATTCTGCCATTTCACATAAAGAATTTGTTAATTCTATTGACGTCGAAGACGAAGTTACCCATTTAAAATGTCAAACACTAACCATTCTAGATGATAATTATCCGGAGAGTTTTAAAACGATTTTCCATCCCCCATTTGTCCTTTTTTATTACGGCGATATCAAACTATTATCGAACTATAAAGAAAATGTCGCGATTATTGGTTCACGAAATTTCACTGAATACGGCAAACAAATGACCGAAAAAATCGTTCGCGAAATTGCCGACAAAGTAAATATAGTTTCAGGCTTAGCAAGAGGAATTGATTCGATTAGCCATCGTGAGTGTTTGGCTCATAAAGGACACGCGATCGCCATTTTGGGTAGCGGCATTGATAACTGCTATCCCAAAGAAAATCGATTGCTTTACGAAGAAATAAAAAAAGATCATCTCCTCATAAGTGAATACCCTAGTACTTGCGATGCCAAAAAAGAAAACTTTCCTGAAAGAAATCGTCTGATTGCCGCTTGTAGTAATGCAGTCGTGGTTACCGAAGCCCAAGCCAAGAGTGGCACAATCATCACAGTCGGGCATATGCTCGACCTAGGAAGAGAAGTTTTATGCGTCCCTCATCGCGCTGATGAAGGTAGTCAATGCAATAGACTGATTGCTGGGGGAGCTACATTGGTCGAAAATGGAGAGGATGTTTTATTTGCAATTCGTTAAGGAAAAATTGTGAAAAAATTAATATATCTTTATTAATAAGGATATAAGGAGACATCAGTGTTGACATTAGACAATTTAATCACTAAGATTTTGTTTCGTTAGGAAATTTATGAAATTAGTAATTGTTGAATCCCCCACCAAGTGCCAGACCATTGAGCGATATCTCGGCTCAGAGTATAAAGTTGTTGCTTCTCGCGGTCATATTCGCGATCTTTCGACAAGCGGAAAAGGCGGCCTAGGTGTCGATATTCCCGCTGGTTTTATTCCGACCTATGTAATTAGCAAAGATAAACTACATATTGTTCGTGAATTAAAGACATATCTCAGTAAAGCTGATGAAGTTGTATTAGCAACTGACCCTGATAGAGAGGGCGAGGCCATTGCTTGGCACCTAGCTAAAGTTTTGAATTTGCCTCTTGAGACCACAAAGCGATTGGAATTTCACGAAATCACTCGCGATTCAATCGGAAGCGCAATGGAAACCCCAAGAACCATCGATATGAATTTAGTGGCTAGCCAAGAGACTCGCCGCATTCTCGATCGAATTATTGGGTTCCGTCTATCCTCTTTAATATATAAGAAAATTCATTCCCGTTCTGCTGGTCGTGTACAAAGCGCAGCCCTTCGTCTTATTTATGATCACGACATGGAAATCGAAAAGTTTGTGAGCGAAGAATATTGGAATATCAACACATCCGTTTTAATTGGAGAAAAAGAATTTAATCCATCCTTTAGCGGTGTTAATGACAAATCCGTCACTCTTCACAACGAAAGTGAAGCCCAAGCAATATTAGATAAAATACCTGAAAATTTAAAGGTTATTTCAGTCTCCACAACTTTTAGAACCAAAGAGAGCAAAGTACCATTCACTACATCCACTCTTCAACAAGAAGCTTTCTCTCGTCTAAAATTTAAAACCAAAAAAACCCAAATGATTGCTCAGCAATTATATGAAGGAATTAATGTTGGGGGCGAACACATGGGTTTAATTACTTATATGCGTACTGACTCCACTCGTCTTTCTTTGACCTTTATTAATCGAGCGATGGCTTTCATTAGCGAGGCATATGGAAACGAATACCTTGGGCACGCTAAACAAATCAAAGAAGTTGGTATTACTCAAGACGCTCATGAAGCCATACGTCCAACCGCCAACCATAGAACCCCGGAATCTATTAAGCAATACTTAACCACTGATCAATATAATTTATATAAAATGATTTACAATCGTTCACTCGCTTCCTTAATGAAAGCTAAGAAAGAACAAGTTTTCAATATTATACTAGGCGCTAATGATTTAACCTTCAAAGTTGAATTGTCACACACAGTGTTCAAAGGTTACGAAGTAGTGTGGGATGATCATGATGATAATAAAGATTACCATGGAGAATTTCCACAAATTAGCGAAGGCGATCTTGTCCAAGTAATTAAAAAAGAAAAAGAACAAAAGTTTACACAACCTCCGGCACACTATTCGGAAGCTAAATTAGTTAAACTGATGGAAGAAGTCGGCATTGGTCGTCCTTCTACTTATTCATCAACGATAGAAACTCTCAAAGAGAGAAAGTATATAAACAACAACGCGGGAATATTAAGTATTTCTGATCAAGGAAAGAAGACCGCCATTGTCTTAGGCAAATACTTCCCGGAAATTGTTGATGCTAAATATACTGCTCAAATGGAAGTCAAACTTGATGATGTGCAAGAAGGCAACGAATCGAGAATTAAAATTTTGACTGATTTCTATAACCCATTCGAAGAACGAATAAAGGTAGCTTACGAAAAAATGTACCCAGATGAACCAGAAAAGACGGGAGAAAATTGTCCTCTTTGTGGATCGCCTTTAGTTTTCAAAAAAGGTAAAAACGGAAAGTTTGTTGGATGTTCCAATTTCCCAACTTGCCGTTATGTGAAAAAAGAAGAGACCGTTCCTGCTGTTGAGACGGGAGAGATGTGTCCTGATTGTGGCAAACCACTTGTCGAAAGAAAATCGGCTAGGGGAACCACTTTCGTTGCGTGTTCCGGATTCCCAAAATGTCATTACATTAAAACGGAAGAAAAAACTGCAGTCGTTTTCAAAGAAGAAGACTACGTTAAGGATTGTCCAAAATGTGATGGCCATTTGGTAAAAAAGAAGGGTCGTTATGGAATTTTCCTTGGTTGCACCAACTATCCAAAGTGCAATTACATGGAAAAAGTTGAAAAAAAGAAACGGAGCTAATCCGTTTTTCTTTTTCTATGTAGTATGATGTTGTTATGAATAAACCGACCAAGGAATTCCTCAATCACTTAAAAGATGAAAGAAACTATTCTCTACAGACTATTGATAGCTATCGTAGAGACATTGAAAAGTTTTTTAATTTTCTAGAAATAGAAGGAATTTTAATGGACCAGGTTGATTTATTAGTTATTCGTAATTTTTTAACAAAAGAATTGCAAAGCGGAGTGAATAAACGGTCTTGTAAACGACGGTTATCGGCTCTAAAACATTTTTATGGGTTTATGGTTAGCTCGTCCTATGTTCCTGCAAATCCATTCGCGTTGATTACAGCCCCAAAAACCGACAAAAGATATCCTCATTTTCTTTATAAAGAGCAAATTGATGACCTGTTCAAGGCCAATCTCCGAAGGAATGACGAGATTGTAATCCGTGACCAAGCGATACTGATGATGCTTTATTATTGTGGAACTCGAGCCAGTGAGTTAGTTAATTTAGATGTTCAAGATATAAACCTAAAGACGAGGATTGCTCGTGTTTTTGGAAAGGGCCGAAAAGAAAGACTATTGCCATTCACAACTGAATGTAGGGACGCTCTTTCCACTTATATTCAGGACCAGCGAAACCAATTACTTTCAAGAAACAAAGAAATGACCCCCGCATTATTTCTGAATGAGAAAGGTCGAAGATTAACCACACGTGGCTTAGAGTTCATTCTCAATAATATTGAAAAGAAAACTGGAGACTATTTGGGACTTCATCCACATATTTTTCGCCATAGTTTTGCTACTCACTTGCTCGAAAACGGAGCGGACTTACGCGTTATTCAAGAATTGCTGGGTCATTCAAGCATTAATGCCACCCAAGTCTATACACATGTCACCGAAGAAGCGAAAAAGAAAATCTATTCTGATGCCTTTCCAAGAGCTAATAAACCTAAAAATTCCGATAAATAACTTGTTATATATATAACCCTTTGATAAAATAATTGACGCTGTGAATAATATCACAGACTACACACACTGTGAATTGAACTCCCTTTGTGCTCAGCTAATGATAGCTTGAGTGGTTGAGTTTTTCGAAGCAGTGGAGGTTAAACATAAGGAGGCTCATATAATGAGTGAAGAAAAGAAAGTTGTTGCTGAAGTTGAAGAAGAAACCCCAGTAGCAGTAGTTGCCCCTACAATGGCATCTGTCGTGCATGATCCTGATGCACCAGTTATTACAATGAAAAAATTGTTAGAAGCTGGCGCACATTTTGGACACCAAACCCGTCGCTGGAATCCAAAGATGAAGAAATACATCTATGGTGCTAGAAATGGTGTCTACATTATCGATTTAGCCAAAACCGTTACTTTGATTGCCAACGCTTACAAAGCAATGAAAGAAATCGTTGATAATGGTGGAAAAATTTTATTTGTCGGAACTAAGAAACAATGCCAAGAAGCTGTCATGGCTGAGGCTTTACGTTCTGGTTCTTTCTACATGACTAATCACTGGCTCGGTGGAACCTTGACCAATTTCAAGACCATCCAAGGCCGTATTAGATACTTAAAAGAATTACAAAGAAGAGAAGAAGAGGGCGAATTAGACCTCCTTCCAAAGAAAGAAGCCGCTGAGTTAAGAAAGCAAAAAGAAAAGCTATCCAAAAACTTAGAAGGCATTAAAGAGATGCGCCGTACTCCAAACGCAGTCTTTGTGGTCGATCCTCGCATTGAGCACAACGCTGTCGCGGAAGCTCGCAAATTAGGTATTCCTGTCTTTGCCATCGTGGACACTAACAGTGATCCAGATGTCGTTGACTACGTTTTACCAGCTAACGATGATGCTGTCCGTTCTGTCAGCCTAATTCTTGCTGTCATTGCTGATGCCATCGTTGAGAGCAAAGGTGGACTCCCAGTTGTCGCTTATGTTAAAGATGAAGGCGACGAAGTCACAATGAAAGACGTTATCCGTCAAACCGATAAAGAGAATGCTGAGAAATTAGCTCGCATTCGCGCTGAAAGAGCCGCTCGTCAAGAAGCTTATGATCGTGGTGAAGGTTCCCGCGGATACTCTAGAGATAGAGATGACAACCGTCGATATGGTCCACGTAGACCATTTGTTAAAAGGGATGGAGAAGCTAAAGTTGCTGATGCTCAACCTTCTGAAGTAAAGAAAGAGGAGATTAAATAATGGCCGAAAAAAGTTTAATTGATTTAATTAAAGATCTTCGCGAGAGAACTGGCGCTGGCCTGATGGATTGCAAAGCCGCTCTACTTGCTAATGATAGCGATTTAGACCGCGCAAGCGATTATCTCCGCGAAAAAGGATTAGCCAAAATGGCTAAGAAAGCAAATCGTATTGCTGCCGAAGGATTGACATTTGTCAAATCATGTCCCGAATGCCAAGTCTCAGTTATCGTTGAAGTTAACTGTGAAACTGATTTTGTGGCAAAGAGCGATCCATTTCATCAATTAGTTGAAGAAATCGCCGCATTATTACTGGACAAAGAACCAAGTAGTATCGAAGAAGCTCGTTCTATTACATCGCCTCTTTTCACAGATGCAACTGTCAAATTAGGAGAAAAATTAGATCTTCGTCGTTATCAAATAATTGCTGAGACTGGAAATGAATTAGCTGCCTCATATACACATATGGGTGGAAAAATTTCCGTCATCGCTTTATTGGATAAACAAGATGTGGAGTTTGGAAAACAACTCGCCATGCACATCGCCGCTAATAACCCAACCTATCTTAGTGTTGAAGATATTCCCAGTGAAGTCGTCAAACACGAAACAGAAGTGGAATTAGCAGCTAGCAAGAACGATGAAAAATTAGCGAACAAACCACTTCCAGTCCTTGAAAAAATCATCGCTGGAAAAGTGAATAAACACTTTGCCGAAGTTACCTTAATGGCTCAACCATTTCTTATTGATGATTCGAAAACAATTGAGCAAATCTTAAAGGAAAAGAATGTAAAGCTTTTGAAATTTGTCCGTTACCAAGTTGGAGAGGGCATTGAAAAGCGTCAAGACGACTTCGCAAGTGAAGTCATGAGTCAAGTCAATTAATGAAACAAGAAACACTTTAGTGTTTCTTTTTTTAAGGAGGTTTTATGTACAAAAGAGTTTTATTGAAGCTTAGTGGCGAGGCCCTAAAAGAGAAGTCAGGCATGCAAATTATCGATGTTAAATCCCTTGATAAAATTGCTCAAGCCATCAACACTATTCACGACAAGAAAATTGAAATTTGCGTCGTGATTGGAGCTGGAAATATTTGGCGAGGAAAACTTGCCAAAGATATTGGCATTGAAGATGTCTCTGCTGATTATATGGGCATGCTTGGAACAGTAATTAACGCTGTTGCTTTAGCCTCATCATTAAAAAAATACGGAGTGGCAAGTCGCGTTTTATCTGCGATTCCCGCCATTGAAGGTGTCACTGAACCATATGAGATAGATAATGCCGATTTAGCTATGAAAAATGGCGAAGTGGTCTTTCTCGCAGGGGGAACAGGCAAACCATTCTTCACCACTGATACTGCTGCCACATTGAGGGCCTTAGAACTTCACTGTGATGCCATCTTAATGGGCAAAAATGGAGTTGATGGAGTATATTCTAGCGACCCCACCAGTGACCCTAATGCTAAGTTCTATCCGGTCATCACTTATAAAGAGATGTTAGAAATGAAACTTCAAATCATGGACCTTTCTGCTGTACAATTAATTAAGGACCACGATATCGAAATTCGTGTCTTCTCAATGGCGGATCCTGCAAACTTCCGCCGTGTAATTGAAGGGCGAGATATCGGAACTGTCTGCAAAAAAGGAGAATAACATATGGATGAAATCGTACTTGATTCACAACAAAGAATGGAGAAATCCATCGAATCACTGAGGACCTCTTTGGTGACTTTGAGGACTGGCCGGGCTAACCCCGCTATTTTATCAACTTTGATGATTGACTACTATGGCTCTCCAACGCCAGTCAATCAGATATCCTCAATCTCAGTGCCAGAACCACGTCAACTTCTCATAAAACCTTATGATCGCAATGACATGAAAGCCATTTTAACAGCTATCAATGCTTCCAGCCTTGGCTTTAACCCCATCAATGAAGGAACAAGCATTCGCTTGATGATTCCTGCTCTTACTGAAGATCGAAGAAGAGAATTATCTAAACAAGCCAAAAAATATGGCGAAGAAGCAAAAGTCGCAATTCGCAATATACGTAGGGACTACGTTGACCTGGTAAAGAGCGATGATACTTATCCCGAAGATTATCAAAAAAAGATTCTTGAGGATATTCAAAAAGTAACAGATGAAGCAATTCAAAAAATTGATGAAATCTGCCTCGAAAAAGAAAAAGAAATAATGGTCGTATAAGGAAGGTTAAGCCTTCCTTTTTTCATTTATGTTTCTAGGTATTTTTTCTGTTTTTGTGTATACTAAAATAGATTTAATATGGCGAAGATAGCATCCTTAAAACATATAGCCTTCATTATGGATGGAAACGGAAGATGGGCCACCGCTCGTGGTCTTCCGCGTTTTTTAGGTCATAAGGCTGGCTGTGATCGCGTCATCGATATTTACGAAGAATGCCGTGAACAGGGTGTCGAAGTCATGTCCCTATATGCTTTCTCAACCGAGAACTGGAATCGTCCAAAGAGTGAAATCAATCACCTCTTTAAATATCTAGAAATCTTCTTCACTAAACAAATTAATCGTATGATTAAGGAAGGTTGCCACATCCTGGCTTCTGGTGACTTGTCAAAATTGCCTATCAAAACCCAAAAAATTGTTAATGATGCGATGGAAAAAACAAAGGATTGTCACGATTTTGTTTTTAACATTTGTCTAAATTACGGAGGAAAAGCCGAAATAATTAGAGCCGCAAAAGCCTTTGCATGTGATGTTATAAACAATCAAAAAAAGATTGAAGAACTCAACGAAAGCAATTTCGAAGATTATCTATACACAAAAGGTTTACCGCCAGTGGATTTATTAATTCGCACTAGTGGGGAAATGCGAACATCAAATTTCCTTCCTTGGCAGTTAGCCTATGCTGAATTTATTTTCACCCTTACTCCTTGGCCAGACTTTGATAAAGAACAATTTAGAAACGCTCTAACTGAATATGCTAAGCGCTCTCGTCGCTTTGGAGGTTTGTCACATGAATAAGAACGAACAAATAATTAAGCCCAATGAAATAACTAAAAGTACAAAAGCATCGATGAAAACAAGAATCATTACTGCTGTTGTCGGCATTGCGGTTATTGTTCCATTCATATTTTTAGGTGACTGGTTCTATGCTGCATTAGTGGTTGTTTTATCAGTTCTTTCAACCATTGAGATTATACGTTGTTTGAAAGTCAAAAAATCTGTACCTTACTTGATTGGGCTGAATTTAATAAGCATAGTACTATGTTTATTTATGGTGTTTTGGCCATTTTTAATTGAACTCTTTAAGACAATTACAAGTAATACATGGTTTCACCTATATTCTTATTTTTCCCAGCTTCATATCTCTGTTTTATTGGTCTTCATTGGTTTTGCTTTGCTTTTCTTAATGGTGGTGTTCTTCTCTTCCTTTACTGTAAGAGATGCAACCTTCCTTTTTACGATGCTAGTCGTTATTTCTTTTGGTCTTCAGAGCTTACTATTTCTAAGATTCTATCCTTCTTATATCCATTGGTTACCCGACAATGATTTTACAGCTCCCTTATTCAACTTATATGATTCTTTTGAAGCATCATTACTCATCGTTTATGTTCTTATTGCCACATTTATGACTGATACTGGGGCTTATTTCTTCGGACTATTTTTCGGAAAACGCAAGATTAACGAACGCATTTCACCGAAAAAAACCTATGCCGGATTTGTTGGAGGACTCGCCACATCATTTGTTTTTTCAGCAGGTTTTGGAATTGGGCTAGCCGCATTAGGCCATCCTTTATTAGAAGGATTCCTAGATTTGAACCACTGGTATTTTATTGTTACATTATCCGCGTTGATACCTTTCTTCTCTACTTTAGGTGATTTTGTTCTTAGTTCTATTAAGCGTTTTTATGAAATAAAAGATTTTGGCAATATACTTCCTGGGCACGGTGGTGTTCTCGATAGAATTGATTCTTTGCTATTCTCGTTAATGGTTTCGGCAATTTTTGTTTGGATTATTGCTAATTTAGGTTCGGATTTATTGTTTCTAATATGATCAGTATTTGTCTTCTAGGTGCTTCCGGATCAATTGGTAGTCAATCCCTAGATGTGATTAAACATCATCCTGGAGATTTTTTGTTGAAAGCATTTTCAGTTGGTCATCGGACACGAAATATATCCTCAATCCTAAAGACATTCCCATCCGTGGAAATGATTTGCATTAAAGAAAAACAGGCGATGGAAAAATATCAAAAAAAATATCCCAATCTTCGCTTTTTCTATGGCGATAGTGGCCTTATTTCATTAATCAAAGAATCACAAGTTGAAATGGTAATTAATGCCTTGGTTGGCTTCGTTGGTTTGCTTCCCTCTTTGGCCACTTTGGAAAATAATCGCATTCTTGCTTTAGCCAACAAAGAAAGTCTCGTGGTAGGTGGTGAGTTGCTTAAAAATATCTTAGCCGACGGCAGAGGTAAACTAATCCCCATTGATAGCGAGCATGTCGCTTTAGCTAAATGCCTGTCGGTTGATTCTAAAAATGTCAAAAATCTTATTCTAACCGCTAGCGGAGGAAGCTTTAGAGATTTATCTCGTAAAGATTTAAGAAAAGTTACTCCTCAACAAGCCCTTCGTCATCCCACTTGGAAGATGGGTAATAAAATTACCATCGATAGTGCTAGTATGATGAATAAGACTTTTGAGATTATCGAGGCTCATTATTTATTCGACTATCCTTACAAAAAGATTAAAGTTATTATTCATGACGAATCTATGATTCACTCTATGGTACAATACAAAGATGGAACCTATCGCTTAGATATCGGGAAACCCGATATGCGTGTTCCTATCACCTATGCTTTAACGCAAGGGATGTGCGTGTATAAGACTTACTTATGTTCTGATTATCACCAGTTCGATTCATATCATTTCTCGAGTCTATCTTTAAAAAGATATCCCGTTATTAAATGGGCAAAGAAGGTCATCGAAGATAAGGGAACATTTGGCACTGTCTTAAATGCTGCTAACGAAGTAGCGGTCGCGGCTTTTCTTGAAGGAAAGATCTCCTTCCTTGATATTGAAAGAGTCATTTCAGTCTTGATGAAAAGCCATCTTAATATTGAGCATCCAACCATTGATGATATTTTAAGGGTTGATGCCATCACGCGTAAAAACGCAATCGAATTAATCGAAAAGTAGGTATTATGGATTTCTTATTTAATTTCTTGTACATTCTCCTGTTCGTGTTTTGTCTTTCAATATTGAT
>JAEZSD010000085.1 GCA_023422095.1 Bacillota bacterium | reverse complement strand
TAGGGTTTGCTGAGAAAGTCGGATTATTCTGGCATTAGGTTGATAATCAACATAATAAGTTAATAACTTTCGATCTGGGAATTAGCAAAAATGCAAGTAAAAACATAGATTGCCTTCATAAAGCTTGCATTATGGTACGGTATATTTCAGAGAAACAGTTGACAATTGAAGAATTCAAGACCCCCTTTCGGGCAAACCTGTCCGCCGAAAACCGTTGGGTTAAACTGGCCAGGGTTGTACCCTGGGATAAGTTCGCCAGTATATATATGACGTTGATGAGCAGTGATTTAGGTCGTCCCGGAGTTTCTCCGCGCACAGTACTTGGGGCATTGATAATCAAACATTTGGAGAAGCTGGATGACAGGGGTGTTATACAGGCCATTCAGGAAAACTTGTATATGCAGTATTTTGTAGGGTTGAAGGAGTTCAAAGTTGATCCGGTATTTGATCCCTCACTGTTTGTTGAGATACGGAAAAGAGTTGGACATAAGGAGTTTGATTCTATGAGTGCGGACTTAATCCGAACCGTTAAAGGTAAGAAGGACGGTTCACATAATAAGAAGCATAAGAAAGAAGACTCTGATGAACCATCGAACAAAGGGAAGCTTCAGTCAGATGCCACTGTAGCCGATCAGTATATTACCTTCCCGACCGATAACGGGATATTGAACGAGAGCAGGAAGAAGTGTGAAGGTCTGATTGACAAGTTATACCATCACGCCGGAAGTCAGGGAGTCAAGCCCAGGACTTATAGGCGTACCATGGATAAGGACTGGCTTGATTACTCAAAGAAAAAGAAGAAAACTGAAGCCACTCACCGTAAGATGACACGTAAGCTGCTGGAGAGCCTGAAGCGTGATATTAAGCACATAGATCGTATGTTAGATCAGGTTGAGTTAAGGGGAGAACAAATGCCTGTGACTCACCGGGATCTTCGTTTGCTGTGGATTATCCGGACTGCCTACCAGCAGCAGAGGTACATGTATGATACCAATACCCATAGTTGCGCGGACCGCATTGTCAGTATCTATCAGCCACATGTTCGTCCTATTCCAAGAGGGAAGCTTGGCTCGCAGATAGAGTTTGGGTCCAAGCTTGGGGTTAGCCTTGATGATGGTTTTGCCCGGATAACTACATTTAGCTGGGACGCCTATCACGAAGCCGGCGACTTGATCAAACAGGTAGAAGAATACAGAGCATTGCACGGTCATTACCCGGAACTGGTGCAGGTTGATAAGATATATGCCACTCAGGAGAACAGGAGATGGTTGAAAGAAAGGGATATAAAGATTACGGCACCACCATTGGGTCGAAGGCCGGCAAAGGAAAAACAGAGTTACTCTCAGAAGAGGAAAGCAAGGAAAGAAGCTGCTGAAAGAAATCGTATAGAAGGCAAGTTCGGACAGGGTAAGAACGGATACGCACTGAATCAAATACGAGCCAGACTCAAAGAGACCTCAGAGAGCTGGGTCGCATGTATCTTCTTTGTGATGAACCTCATACATCTTGAGGCTAATCATTTTTTTGGCTCTTTTTTCAAATGGATTACCTCTCTGGCTGAAGGAGGTGCATTGGATACAGCCAATATGATTCAGTTCTTTTACTACAGGATCAGCGAACAGAGTAGAAATATCAGGTTGCTTTATTGCTTAACTTGATTTTCTCAGCAAACCCTAATTATTTTTTCTCAGGTATTTGTTCAAATTAATGATGGTCAAATTGACTAAAATGAACTGTACAAAAAACCCTGCAAAATAAGCCTCCCTGAAATGCCCGAAAAATGGGCATTCCGAAATTTGAATTTGAATGTACAAATATCACCTGTTTTATGAACACTAATAAGAAAAATATGAAAATTGGAATCTATTCACGAATTTCGAAAGCATCCAGTGATAACGCAAACCAATTATTAATTCTACGAACCTACTGCTTGAATATGAACTACGAAATCTACGATGAATATGTCGATGTAGTTTCAGGCGGTTCACCGAATAGACCTGAGTTTAATCGCATGATGCTGGATGCCTCAAGGAGAAAGTTTGACATGCTTTTATTCTTTGCTCTTGACAGATTGACTCGTGAAGGAACAAGAAAAACAATACAATATCTTCAACTACTTGATGACTACGGCATTGCTTATAAATCTTACACCGAACAATATATCGATAGTTCAGGTATTTTCAGGGATGTATTAATCGCATTGTTGTCAAGTTTGGCACTTCAAGAGAAAATACGTATAGGTGAGAGGGTTAGGGCAGGATTAGAGAGAGCACGACAAAATAACAGAATAGGTGGTCGCCCCCGCTTGGACGAAAACAAAATTGAAAAAATCAAACAATTGAAATTGGCTGGTAATACTATAATGGACATTTCTAAAATGCTGAATATCAGCAGAGGAAGTGTTTATCAGTATTTGTAATTATTTCAAAAAGAGAGTGACAAAGTCTCTGATAAGGGGAGATTATTTACATATTATTGGGTATAACTAAGTAAAAACATATTTAGGTTCATTAACAGGTCGAAACATTTCTACTACTCTTCTATCCAACCGCCACCCATAGACAGCATATTGGGAAGTTTTTATGTTTTTTGGATATTCACCAAATTTAGTTGTACGAATTGAAAATGGAATTTCAAGATTTTGAAATGGGATTAATGCATCATTAAGAATTTTTTTTCTGAATGTTGATGGATTTCCTAATCTTAACGTACTGGCAATTAAATTGGGTTGGCTCTCCAATATAGGTTTGCTACTGACAATATTCTGTGATTTTGCAAATTTCTCATCGTTGAACAATGAGATAATGTCTTTCTTCTTACCTGCAAGGATAAAATATGCTGAACAATCATATTCATGTATTAAAAGACTTAACCGTATTAAATCACGAATTATGTCCCTTACCAATGTGTTAGATTTTGAACACCACTTGGTTTCTATTGCAAGTTCAATTAGTTCGTCATCAGTATTGCTATCTTTCTGTTTTAACACAACAAAATCGATTTTTGGTTTTGCCCCTTGTCCAGTTTTTTCTCTTGTTAAAACTGGATGTATA
Source organism: Bacillota bacterium (assembly GCA_023422095.1). Classification (GTDB taxonomy): domain Bacteria; phylum Bacillota_I; class Bacilli_A; order RFN20; family CAG-826; genus JAAYDH01. The sequence goes on along the minus strand of JAEZSD010000085.1, from coordinate 1,889 downwards.
TATTCAGTACGTACTTGATGACCATATCTTGCCATTAGGAACTGTCCAATTGGATATGACATATATCGTTCATTAAACAGTTCAGTCCTTTTGCAGGCATATTCAAAGTTTAACCAATATCCAATGGCTTCCACTATTGTTCTTGGATTTTTCATGATTTTATTGTCGGCATTTTACTATTTAAAGAATAATTGAATTTTGAATTTATTGTTAAGATAATCCATGGGAGTCATTGAAATTGGTGTGGATTTCTTCCCATAATTATCAATTGGGACAAAATCAAATTGAGTTAATTTTAAAAGCGAATTAATATTATCTTCCTGTTTCTCAATATATTGGTGGTAGTAGGAAGGTTTAAAGAAAGTATTCTCGCAGTGCCCTGCAATAAGAACACTAATGTCGCTTTCAGTCTTTCTTCTTGCATTAATTTGAGGAACAATGTCACCGTATAATTTTGAATCTTCTTTCAAATAACTAAAAAGTATGAAAGTCTTATTGTTTTGTGGAAAGATGGATAGATAAAACCGCTCCATCCGAGATTCAGAATGTAATATTGGCTGCTGATTGTAATCAAAATCCAAGTCAGAAGATGATGATACCACAATAGGAAACATGTGGTCGAATATTATAACATCAGTTATCATGTTTTCGTAATTCTTGCGACTAATTATGTCATCAAAAATTTGTTTTTCTGCTACAATATCATTTTTTGCTTGTAGTCCGCTGTCCAAAAACTCATTAAAAACAAGTTTTATATGTGATGAGTAGACGAATGCTCTGTACGCAAATAAAAAATTTTGCTCACTTGTCCCGATATAATCATCTTTTTCAATGGGGTCGAAAATTTTGTCATGTTTATCACAAAATCCAAAAAAGGTTGATGCGTATTTAATTGGAAAATTCATTCCATCTTCTATTGAATTTAATCTGAACGTTTTGACTTCAAATCTTTCTGAAATACTTTTTAAAATTTTGTTTTTCTGAATTGAGTGAGCACTGGAAATCTTTATTTTACCCTCATTATCTTTTGTACAATTTATATAAGATGCTTCTGGATGCCAACATAATTTTGTCTTCTCCGTAAGAATTTTCACCACCCTTTTCCAGATTCTTTTGGATTCTGCTTTGTCAATGTTTTTCAAATTTAAATCAGACAAGTTGTGTCTCATCAGATTCATCTTCATTTGATGAATTGCTGTAGGATTAGTAGTTGCAATAAATTCAAGAATCTCATTGGAAGGATTAAAATATCTTTCAACGATATCGGGGAATTTTCTCACTCTTTGAATGAATTTTTCATAATTATCTGGATTTAATCCCCCTAATCTATAATCCCTCATAACAGAGAAGATTAATTCATAATTTAAACCATGTTCTATGATATATATGTAAAAGTCCATTATTAGTTTTTATTCAATTAATCATTCATCCACCAGTTATAGTTTGAAGGGTCGGACGCAATATCAAAAAGGTGGTCAAGTTTTCTTCCAAGAAATTTTCTTAATCTATTGTAATAAATGTCTTTGTTTCTTAAATCATCACAATAGTTGGTGACATATTCTTTTATTCTATAATGCAAGATTGTTCTCAAAATGGCAATCTTATCACCCCTTCTTTCAAGAAATATTGTATCTGTTTTTACACTTCTTTTAGTAGCCGTTATAATCCAATTGTTTTTTGTCCTTGCTTCATGCATCAATCCGCATCGAACATCTGAATAGAAATCATCGGCATTAAATGGTGTATTTTTTACTGGTCGCCCGCTGGCATCTTTTATGAAGAAGTTGTTTTCAAAAATAGATGCACTATTTAAAAATTCCACGAATATTGCTTTGCTATCTCTATATTCGAAATTAGGTGAAGAGGGAGATATCCTGTGATTATATATC
>JAEZSD010000075.1 GCA_023422095.1 Bacillota bacterium | reverse complement strand
AGAAACCCAAATTTGGTAGGGGAAGCAAGAGATGATAAACGAATTGTCTCGGGCAAGCATTAGCTTAGATAAATAATTATCCTAGACAAAACATGGCTTACAGGATCGGAAACTCACTTTAGGAGAACAAATGAATCTTCCAACAAAAATCACCATCGCACGCATTGTCGCTATCGCATCGATGATTGTCGCTTTATTTGTGATGTCTTTTTTTCACTTTGATACCCCGAAATTAGGAAACACGAACATCAATCTCGTGTTTTTAATTCTCTGTGTATTCTTTTTGTTAGCCAGTTTTACTGACTTTCTCGATGGATATTTGGCTAGAAAGAATAACCAAGTAACTGATTTAGGAAAATTTCTCGATCCAGTCGCAGACAAACTTCTGGTAAATTCAATGGTTATCTTCCTAATCGCCCCAACTCTTTTTGCTCCTTATGCGAGTGAACAATTGCTCACATTCAATATGTGGTGCGCGATAATTCTAATTGGTAGAGACATCGTTGTTGATGCTCTCCGCTTTATTGCCGCTCAAAAGAAGATTGTTATAGCCGCCAACATCTTTGGAAAAGCCAAGACCGTCTTACAAATGGTGGCGATTACATTCGTGTTATTAAATGGATTCCCTTTCAATTATATTGATTCTGGTTGGCCAGCTGGATTGCATATCACTGAGTTTATTGTGTATATTGCAACCGCTGTCTCTCTCTTATCTGGTATTATTTATGTTATTCAAAACCGAACAGTTTTCAAGGATGCAAAGAAATGATAACACCAAAGGAGCTCTCCTCTATTTTCATTGAAAAGGGTCGAACACTTGGTTGTGCAGAATCTTTTACTGGAGGATTATTCTCTCATGAGATTACCGCTATACCAGGAGCAAGTCACTTTTTTAAAGGTGGATTTGTTACTTATTCGACTGAAGAAAAATCGCGACTTCTTGGCATCAGCTATGAATTAATTGACCGTTGCGGTGTTGTATCTCAGGAAATCGCTCAAGAAATGGCGAGTCACGCCCGTCAACTGCTCAATGTTGATTACTGTGTTTCTTTTACTGGTAATGCTGGACCATTAGCTATGGAAGGAAAACCAGTTGGTGAAACATATATCGCTGTAGCTTGCTATGATTTAGTGATTGTAACAAAGCATAATCTTTCCGGATCACGCAACGAAATTCAAAACCAAGCTGTTCAAATCGCTTGTCAGTTACTTTACGAAATGTTGGAACAAAAAAATTAATTTTCCAACAAAACTACATAATATCGATTTATATAAATGAGGAAAACATATGGCAAAAATTGAAAAAAATGAAACAAATGAAATCAATCTCGACGAAACTTTGAAGCAAATTCAAAAAATCTTTGGTAAGGGCGCCGTCATGAAACTTGGCGAAAGACAAGCTGTCGATGTCGATGTCATTCCTAGTGGGTCTTTACTATTGGATGAAGCACTCGGAGTTGGCGGTTATCCAAAAGGAAGAATTATCGAAATTTATGGTCCTGAATCAAGTGGTAAAACGACACTCGCTCTTCATGCCATTGCTGAATGTCAAAAACAAGGTGGGCGTGCTGCGTTTGTTGATGCAGAACATTCCATTGATCCAATTTACGCCAAAAATTTGGGCGTTAACATTGACGAATTAATCCTTTCTCAACCCGATAGTGGTGAACAAGCCCTTGAAATCGTTGAGATGTTAGCCAGTTCTGGCGCCATCAATTTGATTGTCGTTGATTCTGTGGCAGCCTTGGTTCCTCAAGCGGAATTAGATGGCGAAATGAGTGATAACTCAGTTGGTCTTCAGGCCCGTTTAATGAGCAAAGCTATGCGTAAACTAGCTGGCATTTTAAACAAAAAAGAATGCGCGGTTATCTTCATCAATCAACTTCGTGAAAAAGTGGGTGTCATGTATGGAAACCCAGAGACAACTTCTGGTGGTAGAGCACTTAAATTCTATGCTTCCATCAGATTAGATATTCGCCGTAATGAAGCATTGAAATCCGGAAGCGATATCTATGGCAACTCCGTCCGCGTAAAAGTAGTGAAAAACAAAGTATCTCCACCCTTCAAACAGGTAATTATTGATATCATCTACGGTCAAGGTATTTCCAAGGAAGGCGAAATTCTCGATCTCAGCGTTGAAGCGGGATTCGTTAAAAAAAGCGGGTCATGGTTTGAATATAATGGCAACAAAATCGCCCAAGGCCGTGATGCTGCAAAAGAATATCTAAAAGCCAATCCTGATGTCGTTGAAGAATTATCTAAACGAGTAAAAGGACACTTGCCAAAATCAGAATCTATAGAATAGCCAATCTCGCATTGGCTTTTTCTTTGAAATATTATTAAAGACTTTTTTGTGCTTTCCCATTATAATGAATGGGTACCTTCGAAAGGTACTTACCTATATATTCTCATTCGAGAACTTATTTATCAGGCGTTGCCTGTTATGGATACACAAAAAATCTCTACTATATGATAGGGGTATTTTAGGTAAATATAGTTACTTTGTAACTATTAGTCTTTATGACATAATGAAAGGACCGAATAATGTTAACTGTATTAGCAGATGCTTTTTTAAGCATCGGGTTACCCATTATTTGCGGAGTGGTTGGTCTTATCCTTGGTGCGACCGCCATCATTCTCATTCCTCTTTTCAAGAAGCAAAGAGCGAATGCTAAAGCTGCAAAAATAATTAGGGAAGCCGAAATTAAAGCCGAACACATTACCAAAAACGCACAGTTGGACGGCAAACAAACTGTGTATGAAATGAAACAAGATGCCGAAAAAGAAATTCGTGAGAGAAAGCAAGAAGTTGCCTCTCAGGAAAACAAACTTTTGCAAAGAGAACAATCCATTGATCGAAGGGATACTGCTCTTATTCAAAAAGAGAATTTGCTCGATGAGAAAGGCGAAACACTCAATCGCCGTTTGAGAGAAGTTGATAAAAAGGAATCAGTCTTACAAGACAAAATCGATGGAATCATTCAAGAATTAGAAAAAGTTTCCCAAATGTCTACTCAAGAAGCTCGCGACGAACTATTCAGCCGTGTTGAGAGCAAGATGAGTAAAGAGATTACAACATTCATCAAAAACAAAGAAGATGAAGCAAAAGAAGTTGCCGACACCAAAGCCAAAGAAATTCTCGGCTACGCTGTTAGCAAATATGCTCAAGAAGTTACAACCGAAAGAACCGTATCAGTTGTCGCTCTTCCTAATGATGAGATGAAGGGCCGTATCATCGGCCGCGAAGGTCGTAACATTCGTTCACTTGAACAATTGTTAGGTGTTGACATCATCATCGATGACACACCTGAAGCACTGACGGTTTCTTGCTTTAACCCAATTCGTCGTGAAATTGCCCGCCTTACTCTTGAGGAATTAATTAAGGATGGTCGCATTCAACCTGGAAGAATTGAAGAAATTGTTGAAAAATGCAAAAACATCGTTAAAGAATCCATTCATAAGACTGGTCAAGATGTCGCCTTCAAACTAGGTCTTCCTAAAATTAATCGTGAATTACTCGACTATGTCGGTCGTTTAAAATATCGTACATCATATGGTCAAAATGCCCTTAATCACTCGATTGAAGTGGCTATTTTAGCTGGAACGATGGCTGCCGAACTTGGCTTAGATCAAAATCTCGCCAAAAGAGCGGGACTTCTTCACGATATCGGCAAAGCCGCCGACTTTGAAATGGATGGAAGTCACGTTGAAATCGGCATTCGCTTAGCCAAAAAATATGGCGAACCAGATGTTGTTATCAATGGCATCGAATCTCACCATGGAGATGTTGAACCAAAATATGTCATTGCTAACTTAGTCCAAGCTGCTGACACATTAAGCGCTGCGCGCCCAGGTGCTCGTAGTGAAATGCTCGAAAACTACATCAAGCGAATTGAACAGCTCGAAGAAATTTGCAAATCGTATGAGGGAGTATATCAATCATACGCCATGCAATCTGGCCGTGAACTTCGCGTCATGGTTATCCCTGATAAAATTGATGATGTGGGAGCCTTTAAACTCGCTCGCGAGATTAAGGAAAGAATCGAGAATGAGATGACCTATCCAGGTCAAATCAAAGTTTCAGTCATTCGTGAATATCGAGCAGTTGAAACAGCGAAATAGTCACCCTATTTCATAGAAAGAAAAATCTTTTGAACATTTTATTTATTGGCGATATTGTCGGTCGTGTTGGCCGAAGAATACTTCGCGAAAAATTACCTTATTTCACCAAAAAATACAAAATTGATTTTGTTATAGCTAATGGTGAGAACGCTACTCACGGCAAAGGTTTGATTCACCGTCAATACGATGAGTTAATTGAAGCTGGGGTCGATGTTGTTACTTTAGGCAATCACTACAATTCAAAAAGTGAAATAACCAAATATATCGACAAAGTTGATCGATTAATCCGCCCTGCTAATTTAATCAACGATTTTCCAGGTGAAGGCACAGCTATTTATGATGTCGATGGTGTATCCGTTCGAGTAACGAATATACTTGGATCTGCCTTTATCTCAGAACAAGTTAATTCTCCTTATTATTCAATGCTTCAGGTATTAACTGAAGAAGAACCCGCTATGATAAACATCATTGATTTTCATGGTGAAGCAACAGGAGAAAAAATGTGTTTTGCTCTCGCTTTTGATGGCAAGGTCACTGCTGTTTTGGGCACCCATACACACGTCCAAACCAACGATGCGCGCATCTTGCCAAAAGGTACTGCTTTCATCAGCGATGCTGGGATGTGTGGCCTATATGAAAGTGTATTGGGTTTTGAGAGCGAATCAGTGATGAAAAAAACACTCTATGGAGAAATGAGCCACTTCAACACTCCTGAAGAAGGAAGAGGCCTATTTTGTGGAGTTGTCATCAATGTCAATGACGAAACCGGTCTTGCGAACTCAATATTTTCCATCTACTATGTAGAAGATAAAAATGAAAAGTAAAATTATCCATGCTCCCGATTTATCCAAGGCCGCCTCTCGAAGAAAAGAGCAGACGGTTTTTGACATTTTAAAAAGCGATCATTTAGCCTCTTTAACCGAGATGGTAAAAGGGTGGCTTTACTTTATTAAAACTTATGGATGCCAAGCTAACGTAAGAGACGAGGAAACGATGAGAGGAATGCTTGAAAGCATCGGTTGTGAACCCACTGAAGATGCTCAAAAAGCTAATATCATTATTATCAACACTTGTGCGGTTAGAGAAAACGCTGAAGACAAAGTCTATGGCGAAATTGGTAATATCAAGTATTTACGAAAAACCAATCCAAATCTTGTTCTAGCCCTCTGCGGTTGCATGGTTGAACAGCCAGAGATCCTTGATAGAGTGACTAAGACATTCCCTGAAGTAAATCTATTTTTTGGCACTCATGAGATACCCACTCTTTATGATTTGCTTTTCCAAACGATAATTAATCGAGAAAGAATTATCGATGTTGAGAGCAAACCAGGAGAAGTGGTAGAAGAACTACCCGTCTCTCGCACGAACCGATTCAAAGCCTTTGTAAATATCATCTACGGATGCGATAAATTTTGCACTTATTGCATCGTTCCTTACACCAGAGGAAAAGAGAGAAGCCGCAAATTTGATGAAGTTATTAAAGAATGCCAGAGTTTGGTTGACCAAGGATACCAAGAAATTACCTTGCTTGGTCAAAATGTTAACGCTTATGGAAAAGACTTAAATGATAAAAAAGATTTTGCCGACATGCTTGAAGCAGTTGCTAAATTAGGAATTCCCCGTTTGAGATTTACTACTTCTCATCCTTGGGATTTCTCGGAAAAGATGATTGATGTTATTGCCAAATATCCTAATATTATGAAATCCATTCATCTTCCTGTTCAATCTGGAAGTGATGAAATCTTGCGCAAGATGGGAAGACGCTATAATCGCGAGCATTATTTAAACCTAGTAAAAAGTATGCGCAAAAAAATTCCTGACCTAACACTATCCACTGATATTATTGTTGGTTTTCCCGACGAGACAGATGAACAATTTTTAGAAACTTTGTCACTAGTTGATGAAGTCAAATATGAAGCAGCATTTACTTTTATCTATTCTCCCCGAAAAGGAACTCCTGCTGCGCGTATGGTAGACAATATTTCTAAAGAAAATAAAACAAACAGGTTTTTAGAACTCATCAAACACCTTGAGGTATCAATCGAAGATTCGTCAAAGAGAATGGTTGGCCATTCTTATGATGTACTTGTTGATGGAATCAGCAAAACTGACTCTAATATGCTATCGGGCTACACGGATGGGAATAAACTTGTGCACTTTTCTGGCGATGAATCAATCATCGGGAAAATTGTTAAAGTCCGCATCACTGAATCGCACACCTATTCTTTAATCGGAGAAATCATCAATGGATAAAATTAAAGAATTAACCGATAAAGTTTCCACCGATTTACATTCATTACCCGAAGTGCAAGAATTTTTACGTCTCAAAGAGTTAATGGCATCAGATAAAGAATTGGCAAATATGAGAAGCGACATAGCAAGATTGACTTCCGAAAAAAAGGAAGAAGAAAAAAACAATCTCATCGCTATATATAATTCTCACCCCATCGTTAATAACTATAACGTTGTAAGAGAAGAAGTAATGAATATCTTACAAACAATTAAAGACATTTTAAGCGAATCGTAAATTCGCTTTTTCTTTGTGATATATTTATTTTATGATTTACGTAATTTGTGGGCCAACCGGAAGTGGAAAAACAAAAGCCTCTTTAGAAGTAGCTTCTTTTCTTCATGCTCCCATCATCAATGCAGATGCTTTCCAAATTTATCAGAATATGGATATTGGAACGGCAAAAATTGCCAAAGATCATCCACTTTATTCAGAACATTATTTGTTGGATATTGTTTCTCCCGAAAAAACTTTCTCGGTTAAGCAATATCAAGATATTTTTCGTAAGACAGTCGATGAACTAAAAAACAGGTATACCGACATTGTTGTTATCGGAGGAACAGGGCTTTACATTAAAGCCTCGCTTTTCGACTTCGATTTTGAAAATAATACAAATGAAGAAAATGATGATCTGGATACGAAATCTAATGAAGAACTGTGGGATATTCTTAGGAATGTTGACCCCAAGTCACTGGATAGTATCCATCAAAATAATCGAAAAAGAGTAATAAGGGCAATTCGGATTGCGAAATATCACACTTTTAATAAGAGCACTAGCATCGAAATGCAGTCACATAAGATGATTTATGATGATGTTAGAATATTGTTTATCAATCCTCCCCGAGAAGAACTTTATAATCATATCAATATGAGGGTAGAAGAGATGTTCACAAATGGTTTAGTAGATGAAGTACAAGGACTCCTCAAGAAATATCAACTGTCGCTCACAGCATCGCAAGCAATAGGCTATAAAGAAACCATTGCTTATTTAAAGAATGAACTTACATTTGAAGAAGCTAAAGAATTAATAAAAAAGCGCACTAGGAATTATGCGAAAAGACAAGTTACATACTTTAAACATCAACTCCAAGCGGAAGAATTTTCTAACGCCCAAGATGTGATTAAGGCGGTAATACAATATGAGTAATAAACAATTTTTACGGAGCATAAACTTAATAACAAAAGAAAAGTTTGATATTATAAGTAGTGTAAAGATTTTACTAATCGGTTTGGGTGGAGTTGGTGGAACTTGTTTTGAAGCATTAGTAAGAACCGGTTTTCAACATTTCATTATTATTGATGGCGATATCGTCGAAAGCTCAAATCTAAATAGACAAATACTTTTTAATGAATCAGATATTGGACTTGATAAAGTTTTGGTTGCGAAAAAACACGCCATGGAAATAAATCCAAATTTAGACATTAAATCAATTAAAATGAAAATAAACCGCGAAAAAGCCGATATTCTTGCTGAATTTGATTTTGATTTTCTTATTGACGCAATTGATGATATTCCCGCCAAAGTATTTCTTGTGGAATACGCAATTAAAAACAATAAATCATTTGTATCATCGCTCGGAATGGCTAATAGATTTGATCCTTCGAAAGTAACAATTACTCGATTAGATAAAGCCACTGGCGATCCTCTTGCTAAGAAATTTCGCTATGAACTTAAGCAAAAACAAATTGACACTAAGAAGGTTATTGTTTGTTACTCACAAGAATTGCCTTTAAAGGACGGAATAAATCTCAATTCAATTATGATGCCTCCATCTTCTGCTGGGCTAAATATTGCCTATCATGTACTTTTACATTTTATTAATGAATAATTAAAACTTTTCTCCATTTTTTTGTCTCTTATTTTTAGGGACACAATGGCATTTCTAGAACTACGTAACCTAAGTAAAATTTACCAAAATGATAAAGGTATTGCTCAAAAAGCTTTGAGTGATTTTTCTGTTATTTTTCCCAGTTCGGGGCTTGTTTGTATCTATGGGAAATCCGGAAGTGGAAAATCAACAATTTTGAATCTAATTGGTTTGCTTGACACCCCTACATCGGGGGAAATATTGCTTGAAAATCATTCAATAACTAAATGGAATGAAAAGAAGAAAAACTTTTTTCTAAATAGAGATGTTGGTATCATTTTTCAACATTATTATTTATTAGAAGAGGAAACTGTTTTGCTCAACATTATGCTTCCAATGTTGATTCAAGGAAGCAAATTTTCTTCTGCAAAAGAGGATGCTATTATTTTGCTTAAAGGATTGAATTTTCCTGAAAATCTTTATGGAAAAAAGTGCGCTGACTTAAGCGGAGGAGAGAAACAACGTGTCGCAATATTGCGTTCTATTATAAATAATCCAAAAATTCTACTAGCAGATGAGCCCACTGGAGCGCTTGATGAAAAGAATGCTCATCTTGTGATGGAAATCATTAAGAAAGCCAGCCGCAATCGGCTTGTTATCTTAATATCACATAATGAAGAACTCATTAACGAATTTGCTGATCGAATAATTACTATCGAAGATGGCAAATTACAGAGTAATAAAATAATAAAAGAAGAAAATAATGGTTTACCATTTATTAAAAATTCAAAAAAATCAAAGCATTGCTCTTGGACAAGCATTCTCGCAAAAACAAATTTAAAAAAAGGACTGAAAAGGAATTTACTTGGATCTTGCGCACTTTTGGTTAGCCTAACATTTAGTCTTCTTATTTCTGGTTTCTCCTATGGGACCAATCAAGTTTTAAACAAAGAGACACTAAATCAGTTTGATTATGGTTGTTTAACCATATGCAAAGAGACAACCAAGAAAATAGAAGGATCCCCTCTTTCTATAGTTCAGCAAATGCGTCCTTCCCAAGACGAAATGAAGAATGCCGATTCCATCAAAAAATTCTTTTTTATTGAAAATAATCTCGATTCGTTGACTAACGGAGTTACGGTTGCGTACGACAAGAAGAAACTTGAAAATTGCATGTATTGTCCAGTTTATTCTTTCGATGAGAATATAGTTGATAAAAATCTAATAACAAGAGGAACTATACCGAAAACCGACAATCGTTTTGAAGTAATAATTAATGACAAATGCGCAGATATGTTGAATGGAGAAATAGTAAACCAATTACACCTTTCTATGAATTATGAGTATTGCTATTACACTCAGGATGAACAAGACCCTATTATCATAGATAACTGGACCTATGAATTTGATGTCTCTATTGCGGCAGTTGTTAATGAATTAGGCTTTTTGTCTACTCCGAAGATTTACTATTCATATGTGGCTCTTCAAGAATTTGCGATGAACGCTATTATGACAAATCGTTCTGCTTATGAAGGATTTGACTTTTCATGGTTTGATTTGGTTAATAATTCTCCAAATAATGATCAGGTTTCTTCCTACTCTTATCGATTGTTTTTAAAAAATATCAATGATAAAGAAAAAATGGAACAATTGATTTCAAATGTAGGAGAACCGCTGTCTATATATAGTGGTGCGTTAACAATTTCAGAGGCTCTTTTCAGCTTGGTTAATGCCGCAACAATCGGAATGGAATTTTTCCTTATTTTTGCTTTGATTGGCACTTCTTTAATAATTGGAATCATCTCTTTTTCAAATTTTACGCTCGATAAGAGAAAAATCGCCATATTAAGAAGTCTTGGGTCAAGCCAAAGCGACATTTTAGAAATCTACGCTACTGAAAGTTTGGTTCTTGCCTCTACGAGTGTGGTTGGTGCTCTTGCTTTATCGCCTCTTGTTTCTTATTTATCGAATTGGATTTTGTTCACATTTACTAATTTTAGCAATCTGATCCAGATTCCCTTTTCTTCATTTCTTGGGATTCCTTTATTTCTGCCTATTTTGATTCTTCTTTTGACAATACTTTTGTGCTTTATTTCTACCTATATTCCACTTTTATTTTCAAAGAAAATTTGTCTTAAAGAGGAGCTCAGTGATGATTGAAATAAAGTATCTATATAAGAAGTATGACAAAGAATGCGTTCTTACTAACATTAACTTGTCGTTTCCTGAAACTGGTTTGATTGCCATTGTAGGACCCTCAGGTTGCGGAAAAACGACTCTTTTAAACTGCGTTGCTGGACTATGCGATTTTCGCGGGCAGATATGCATTGGCAATAAAAACATCGGCACCTTATCTGAGAGCGAGATGAACCAATTTCGCCTAACTAGTTATGGCTTTGTTTTTCAAGATTTCAAACTATATGACTGTGAATCCGTAAAGCAAAATATCCTTTTACCTCTTGATATGATTAGCAACGATAAAAAGGAGAGGAAAAAAAGCAAAAGTTTTGATTTGGCGAATGTGGTTGGGTTGAAATGCAAACTTTCTTCCAGCGTGAACAAATTAAGCGGAGGAGAAAAGCAAAGGGTAGCCATAGCTCGAGCTTTAGTTAACGATCCCAAAATTATTCTTGCTGATGAACCAACAGGGAGTCTTGATAAAGTAAATGGCGAAGAAATAATGGCTATCTTAGAAAAAATTTCTCATAAATCGTTAGTGGTGGTTGTTTCTCACGATTTGGATTTAATGACACGATATGCTGATAAAATCGTCATCATGAAAGATGGCGAAGTGGTTGCAAAAGAAGAATCAAAAAAGCGCAGCCACGATGTTTTCTACCCCGTGTGCAAAAATAAAGATTGCAAGAAAATAAAGTTCACCATCCCCTTTTTGTTTCTTTTTCGTCATTCAATCTCAAAAATGAAAACTCGAAAATGGAGGAATATTTTTACATGTATGATAATGTCTTTTGGTCTAATCGGCATCGGAATTGGCAGCAGTGTTGCTCAGTCAATATCGAAAAACATTAAGTCTGTTTATTCTTCTCTTGTCGACGAAACCAAAATAATGATTTCATGCAAAGAAAACAAGCCATCAATGTATGGTAGATACGCCGGAAGTTACTATGAAGCCCAGGAAATTGCTCTTAAGTATCCCCAATATATTGAAGATATTGGAGTTACTTACTATTGCGACTTTGAAAGCTTTTTTAAAGACAGCGATGACATATATGTCCAAGAAGGAAATTACAACAATCGAATTGAAGGACTAAGTTCAAGAAGTATCAACGAATTTATATGGTTGGAAAACGCCAAAAACATCTATCCCTCCACAATTGAATATTTAGAAAACGATGAAGCTGTTTTTGGATTAAACATTCAGATGATTGAAGACATCTGCTTTGCTCTTAAAATCGAAAGAACTGTCACATCTTTGTCCAATTATTTAAAAAATAAAGCTATAACATTTTATTTTGATTTTGCCAATAATGAGTGGCAATATAGCGATCAACAGTTGATAAGCATGGTGGGTTTTATTCTAGAAAATAAACCAGTCATTTATCATAGCAATCATCTATGGAATGAATACCTTTTTGAGAACTGTATGAGATTCCCAACTGACGATAGAATCGACATGGTTAGCGATGTTCCCTGGAAGATTAAAAAACTCTATTATTTTGAAACAGGAAGCCATTGTGATGAATTTCTAAAAGAAGCTTTTTTCTCCCCTCTTTTCGACGCATCTTTACTGGAAATTGCCAGCTTAGAATATTACCCATGGCTATATAAAAATAAAACAGTTAAAGAGCGTTCACGAGTGTTGTTTTTTGCGAGGACAAAAAATTCAATTCCCGGGCGTTACAATTCCTTCTTTCAAGAAAACAGCCCTGATATTTATGATGAATTATTTTGCTCATCAGGGGGTTATGTTGCATATCCATCATCTTTGATGATTGGCTTTTCAAGACCAACATACTTTTCTTTCGATATCGAGTTGCTTAATGAAACAATTGATGGTTTAAGAAAGGTAACTTTGTCAGAGAGCGAATCAATCAATTTGCCTACAAAAATAGTTTCTGGTCATTATAGTCAAACTTCTCAAAATGGAGTGATATTCCGTCCTTTGTCAAAGACTCTTTTCAGCGGTAAAAAACCTCAATCTCTTGATGAAGTTGTCATATCGACAAAAATGGCAAAATCTCTTTTTGGAAGTCAAAGCGTTATTAATAAAAATCTTCATGTTGCTTTTACCTCTTTTGAAAAGATCAATCAACAAGGAAATCTCGTTCGTGATTTCATTTTCAGCGAAGTCAAAGTAGTGGGACTAGTTGAATCTCCCAAAGCCGTAGTATTTCACGATTCATATTGGCCAATCGGTTTTTTTCAATCGCGATTGTCAGTTAGTTGTTTTGACTTACAAATTGAAACAATTACTTATAATGTCGAAAATTCTTTGAAATGTAATCGAGCAATAAAACAGCTTTCGCGAGCCTTTCCTCAATACTCAATAGTTAACCCCCTTGAAAAGATTAATCAGAGCATTGATCAAATCTGCCATTATATAGAAATTGCTTTAGCAATATTCTCTATTATCTCTTTAGTTATTTCTACTCTTTTATTGACGATAACTAATTACCTCCATGTCTATGAAAATAAAAGAGACATCGGACTTGCGCTATGCTTAGGAGCCGATAAAAAGGAAGCCAAAAAGTTTCTGTATTCTCATAGTATTTTGACTGGGTTAATATCTTTCGGATTATCGGTGATTGAATTAGTGATTTTCATTTTCATTCTCAACCAAGAGATGTCATTTTTCACACAGCTTGATTTTGTATTCTCCTTTAACCCGCTAAGTATCATTTATATGTTTGTTGTTTTCTTTGTCGTTTCGATGATTTCTACCTTTTTTATTGCTAGAAAAGTGGCTTCATTGTCGCCACTAGAAGGTTTAAAGAGTTAAAGATGGCTTTGTTTTTCTTTTACACGCGTATATAATATACACGCTATAAGTGGGTGTATTGAATTATGGGTTTGAAAGCAGGAATTGTCGGTTTGCCAAATGTTGGAAAATCAACTCTTTTTAACGCTATTACTAATTCCCATGTCGAAGCTGCCAACTATCCTTTTGCCACTATCAATCCCAACACTGGAGTAGTTGCAGTTCCTGATGATCGATTGGATTTTTTAACTAACTTATTTAAACCCTTAAAAAGAGTGCCCGCCACTATTGAATTCTACGATATAGCCGGATTAGTTCGCGGGGCATCAAAAGGTGAAGGATTGGGTAACCAATTTCTATCGCATATTCGCGAATGCGATGCAATTGTGGAAGTAGTACGATGTTTTGAAGATCCTGATATTGTCCATGTCGAAACAAGTGTCGACCCAATTAGGGATATTGAAATTATTAATCTCGAACTTGTCATGGCGGACTATGAAACTGTAAGCAAAAGAATCGAAAAAATTGAAAATAAAGCTCGTATCCTAAAAGACAAGGATTCCATTTTTGAAATGGGTGTCTTAACCCTAATCAAAAACGCTCTTGAACAAGGGCTTCCGGCTCGCAGTGTTTCCCTCAACGAGGAACAGGAATTACTATGTCGGAACAATTTCCATTTCTTAACCAAAAAACCAATTATCTATGTCGCTAATGTTAGTGAAACGGATTTGGCAAACCCATCGAATTCTTCCTTTTACCAACTAGTGGTAGAACATGCCCACAAAGAAGGAAACGAAGTCATCCCTGTTTCTTGCCAAATTGAAAGCGAAATTTCCAGTCTTTCAAAGGAAGAACAACAAATGTTCTTACAAGATTTAAATATTCACGAATCAGGTTTAGCTCGACTTATTAGAGCCACTTATAATCTCCTTAATCTCTCGACATTTTTTACTGTCGGAGCGGACGAATGTCGCGCTTGGACATTCCAAAATGGAATGTCTGCCCCAGAATGCGCTGGTATCATTCACACTGACTTTCAAAGAGGATTTATTTGCGCAGAAGTTTACGCTTACGATGACATTAACTCTCTAAAAAGCGAGAGCGCTGTCAAAGAAGCCGGCAAATTAAAAACTCAAGGAAAGGGTTATTATCCAAAAGATGGAGACATTATGTTTTTCAAATTCAATGTCTCAGGAAAGAAATAATATGAAGATAGGTTTTGCAAGCGACATTCATCAACTGGTGCCAAATCGGAAACTAATTCTTGCAGGAGTTGTTGTGCCTGCCCCTTTTGGTGAACTTGCTCATTCGGATGGAGATGTAGTTTATCACGCTGTTTCAGAAGCCATTTTAGGCGCATTGGCTCTCGGTGATTTAGGTGATCATTTTCCAACATCAGACTCAAAATATAATGGAATCAATAGTGCTGAACTTGTTGCCCATGTCGTTAAACTAATGAATGATCTTGGCTATTATGTGGGAAACGTTGATGTCTCAATCCGCTTAGAAGAACCAAAACTAAAAGATTATAAAATTGCAATGAGAAATAATCTCGCTCATTTGCTTAACATCGACATATCTTGCGTTTCGGTCAAAGTTGGAACTAATGAAAAAATGGATTCAATTGGACAGAAAAAAGCCGTACAAGCAGATGCAATCGTATTGTTGGAGGGGAAATAACTTGTCTTATACTTTATTATAAGTATAATTAAGTGTCAAATATATGAATATTGAGCAAATTTTAAAAGATAAGATTCAAAAGGCAATCATTGACCTAGGTCAATCGGTTTCTCTTGAAGAAATTGTAATTGAACATGGCCGAGATACTGCCCATGGTGACTATGCCACCAACATTGCGATGAAAAAAAGTCGCCTTTTTGGAAAATCACCTCGCGAAGTTGCTCAGGATATTATCGATCGCCTCGATATGGAAAGCATTGAAAAAATTGAAATTGCCGGACCAGGTTTCATCAATTTTTTTATCAAAAATGATTCTCTTCAAGCCGTTATTTCCAAGATTGTCGAACAAGGTGATAATTATGGAAAAGGCGATTCGAAAAATAAAAAAATTAATGTAGAATTTGTTAGCGCAAATCCAACTGGTGAACTTCATGTTGGCCACGCTCGTGGAGCCGCTATCGGAGATTCGATTTGTCGCATTTTGTCATTTGCTGGTTATCAAGTTACTCGCGAATATTATATCAATGACGCCGGTAATCAAATCACTCATCTAGCCGAATCCATTCAAGCCCGTTATCAACAACAATTAGGGTTGGATACACCAATCCCAGAAGATGGTTATCATGGTGAAGACATCAAACATATTGCTGCGCAAATTATAAAAGAAGTTGGCGATAAAGCTTTGAGTATGGATGACCCAATTTCTTATTTTAAACAACGAGGAATGGCTCTTGAATTAGACAGAATTAAACAAGATTTACGCGACTTTGGTATTGTTTTTGATGTTTTTTCAAGCGAATTAAAGGTTCGCAGTAATGGAGCCATCGAGAAAGAACTAGATTTCTTGAAACCCCACATTTATCAAGATGGAAATGCCCTTGTTTTAAAAACGACAGACTATCTCGATGACAAGGATCGGGTTATAAAAAAGAGCGATGGGCAATATACCTATTTCATGCCTGACATTGTCTATCATGTTGATAAATTATCTCGTGGATATGATTTATTAATAGATGTTCTCGGAGCCGATCATCATGGCTATATTAACCGTATGAAAAGTGCATTAATGATGCATGGATATTCCGCTGATGTTCTAGAAATTGAACTCATTCAGATGGTGCGGATAATTAAAAATGGTGTTGAAATTAAAGCATCTAAAAGAACAGGCAACGCCATCACTTTGAGAGAATTATTCGAAGAGGTTGGCGTTGATTCCACCCGCTATCTCTTCGCGATGCGCGCAAGCACTGGCCACCTCGATTTCGATATGGACTTAGCAGTCGAGCAAAGTGCGAATAATCCTGTCTACTATGCTCAGTATGCTCATGCTCGATTAAGTTCAATCTTAGAGCAAGGTAAAGATATCGCTCTCGATTTATCCGGAGAAAAGCTTGAAAAGGAAAGCGAAACAGCCTTATTAAAGCAACTCTTCCAATTCCAAAGCGTTGTTCAAGACGCCGCTAGAGAAAGAGCCCCTTACAAGATTACTAACTACATTCATGATTTAGCAGAAGGTGTTCATCACTTTTATACTGAATGTAGAGTAATAGATTCTGAAAACCCATCAGTCAGCGGTTCACGCTTAGCACTTTGCTTAGCAAGCAAACAAGTATTAAAAAACGCCCTCAAGTTAGTCGGTGTTAGTGCTCCCCAAAAAATGTAAAGGAGAAGGAGAAAATATGCCAAAATCATTATTAGACCTCACTTATGAATTCATAAGTACCCAAAGCGAACCAGTACCGTTCGCTGAAATTTGCGAGTACATCGCGAAACAATCTGATCTCACCAAAGAGGAATTGGACAGAAAAATCAGCCGTTTCTACACTAATTTAGTATTGGACGGAAGATTTGTCACCTTAGGTGAAAACACCTGGGATCTTCGCAGTCGCCACACCTTTGATAAAGTCCACATCGACATGAAAGATGTCTACAGCGATGTTGAAGCTGCGGATGACGATGAAGAAGAGGAAATCGAAGAAAAAGAATATAACGAAATATTCGAAGAGAAAAAAGTTGAAGAAGATTTACCCGTTGAAAGCGAAGAGGAAGTTGACACCCTTTAATGTTTGAGAAAATTCTAGAACAAATAAAAAAGCATGATACGATAACCATCTTTGGCCACATCAATCCAGATGGAGATTGCTATGGTGCACAAATCGGATTACGGGACTCTCTTCGTTTAACTTTTCCTGACAAGATTATAAATGCCGTGGGAAGCGGCGTTCCGGTTTTCTTTTCTAAACTTGGTACTCTAGACCAAGTTGATGATGCGACAATGACTAAGTCACTTGCTATTTTGGTAGATGGAAATGACATTTCTCGTATGGAAGACCAACGAATCAAAAAAGCATTGGCTTGGGTTAAAATCGATCATCATGTTGATAATGGAACTTTCACTGAAGGATTCTTTGTTGTGAAAGAAGAAGCAAATTCAACCTGTGAGCTTATCGCCGATTTTATCGTTGAAGCAAATCTTAAGATCAACAATGTTGTTGCGGATGCCCTTTTTCTTGGAATTCTCACTGACACTGGAAGGTTCCAATACATTACCGATTATCCAAGAGCGTTTCGCCAAGTTGCTTGGTTGTGTGAACAAGGTGCCGATCCAACAGGACTCAATCGCATTCTTAATATAACTGAAGAAAAATCGTTAGGCTTCAAAGGTTTTGTATTTTCGCGCTACCAAAAAACTAAAGATGGGGTAATTTATTTGCTAATAAATAAAGAACAACTAGCTACCTACCATCTTTCCGCCAGCAAAGCTGGAAGTATGGTCAATTTGATAGGCAATATAAAAGGGTATCCAATTTGGGTATTCTTTGTCGAAAACGAAGATGGAACTAACCACGTTGAATTCCGAAGCAATGGTCCTGCTGTGCAGCCTATCGCTCTAAAATATGGTGGTGGTGGACATGTTCTTGCCGCGGGAGTAACTCTACCAAATTCAGAGCCTTCCTTAATTAATCAAGTCATTTGTGACTTAGATGAGTCAATCCGAAATTTCAATAAGGAGAACTAATTAACTATGTGGGAAAAAGAACTTCAGGTCGCTATTGAGGCAGGCCTAGCCGCTCAAAAGGAAATCCTTGTCATTTATAATCAAAACTTTGATGTTGAAATAAAAGAAGACAATTCTCCCGTCACTTTAGCTGATAAAAATGCTGACAAAATTATTCGTGAAATATTAGGAAAAGCTTTTCCAAATTACGCCTTTTTGACCGAAGAAAGCGAAGACGATATTTCAAGACTAAATAATGATTATGTTTGGATCGTTGATCCTGTTGATGGAACAAAAGATTTCGTCGCGAGAGACGGAGGTTTCACTACCAATATCGCATTATCCTACAAGCATAAAATAGTTGTTGGAATTGTCGTTGTTCCTTTAACGGGTGAAATTTATTACGCTTCCGAAAACCATGGCGCCTTCTATCGTAATAATGGGCACGACCAAAAGATCCATGTTAATGATAAAATAGATGATCTCACTGTTCTTTGTAGTGTCTTCCATTCCAATGATATTGAAAGAGCTCTTATTGAAAAACATTCTGACAAGATAAAACACATCCAAAAATACGGCTCATCTTTAAAGCCCTGCCGCATTGCTCATGGCTTAGCAGAAATCACATATCGCATGAGCTCCGGCACCAAAGAATGGGATACTGCTGCAAGTCAAATTATTGTAATTGAAGCTGGTGGCTTATTCATTGAGCCAGACGGAAAAGAAATAACATATAACCGAAAAGATGTATATAATCGTAAAGGCTATATTGTTGCTAATCGCAAAGAAAACATCCTTCTATAAAAGAAAAAAACAGCGTTTAATTGGAAATTGCGCTGTTTTTTGTTTTTAAAACTTCATTATATGTTTGCCAATAACTTTTGTATTGGCAATGTCGGCTTCATAACAGTGATAGATATCATGAATGCTTTTGATAGTTGTCTCAGAAATAACCATCGGTTTAATTGCCTTTTGTAATTCTTTATTATCTAGGGCTTTCGCAACAGTTTCGAAGTCGAGTCGGGAACTCCGAGTTATTCCCTTGAGATTCAACCCTTTTTCAAGAATTTTACGAGTATTAATGTTTGCACCGCCTTCGCTGACACCCATCAGAATGAGATCGGCTCCGACCTGAGCGATATCAATCATTTGATTAATGGCGGTTTCGCTAAATTTACCTCCGACACACTCAATGAGAGTATCAAAAGGGTAGTTATCATAGTCGTTAATTGTGATTGCCTTTGCTTCTTTAAACATTGCGAGTTTATTCTCATCAATTCCAAAGATAGTTAGGTCTCTTTTGTAAATATGGCGGATGACCATATATACTACATAAGCCATAATTCCATCCCCAAATATTGCTATTTTTTTCGCCTTGGAAAAATCAATTCTACGGCATGCGGCATTAGCGACACTCAATAGCTCACTATAGACTGCCACGCTTGGATCGACATCGGGAGAATACTTAACCAATAAAGCGGGTTCACAAGCGTAGAATTTTCTTAAAAATCCATCTGCGTTGCTACTTCTAAAGGTGGCAAAAGGACAATAGTTATTGCCCATCTCTTCATTAAAACATCTTTGATGAGGACAAGTTGGGCACAAGGTTGAATCAATCGAGTTAGGAATCAATATCACTTTATCTCCAGGCTTAAAGTTGCCTGTTGGGTCTTTTACGACTATGCCTACAGCTTCGTGAATTGGGGTGAGAGGATATTTATGGTCTAAAACAAATCTATCGCGATTGCCAAGAAAGTAGCGGATATCCGCTTTGCAAATCGCCATTCTTTCCACTGAGACAAGAACCTTATCTTGATACTCTAGATTTTCAATAAATTGTTCTAAGACTCCTGGCGAAGTCACTTTGTAATTGACAACAAACATTATAGAACCTCAGATTTTCCTAGTTTGAGCAAGGCTTTCAATATCATTAAGTCATCAAAAGTAGTGATCTTAAAATTAAGTTTTGAACCCTCAACTAAATAGACAGAGTTTCCAGCTTTAAGAACCAGTTTGCAATCGTCGGTAGTGTCCGTATCGCGATGATTTTTAGCATATTCATGAGCATTCTTAATAATTGAAAATTTAAAAGTTTGTGGAGTTTGTCCTTGGAATAATTCGCTTCTATTTTGGATTTCTTTAATCTGCTCCTTATCCACCGAACGAATAATGGTGTCGCTAGCAGGGATAACAGTATCTACTGCCCCGTATTTAAGACAAGACTCAATATTCTTATCAATAATAGATTGGCTGATTAATGGGCGAGCAGCGTCATGAATAACAATAATATCTTCATCACTTGCACCAATTGCTTCAACAGCTTGAAGACCATTGTAAACCGATATTTGACGCGAATCGCCTCCGGCGACAACATTTTTCACTTTGTTTAAATCGTATTGTTTGCACCAAACCTTGACCTGATCAATATATTCCTTGTTAGTGACTATAATTATTTTTTCAATTTTATCATTTACTTCAAAAGCTTCGATAGTGTGTACAAGAAGTGGCTTGTTGTAGACATTTAAAAATTGTTTGGGTTTGTC
The DNA here is from genome assembly GCA_023422095.1 of Bacillota bacterium. GTDB lineage: Bacteria > Bacillota_I > Bacilli_A > RFN20 > CAG-826 > JAAYDH01. The sequence continues at coordinate 7,190 of JAEZSD010000075.1, read as the reverse complement.
TGCATTTCCCATCCTTGAACCAGTTCCGGCCGCTAATACTAATGCAATATTCATATTTACCCCCTCATAAACGATTCTTTTTGCAGAATGTTTTATAATCAACAGTTAACGATAATCCTTTGTGATAATGATGGCCAACTCTCTTTTCAACTGGAGGCATTTTCATATAATCTCCAAACAGAAGAGTTAAGTATTTATCATAATCCTTGGGGACAATGACATCAACTCCCTCAAAAAGAACGTGGCTTCCTTCTTCAAATATTTCTTTCGGCATTGCTTCTCTATTGGCGTTATTACCAAAAATATTTCCCACCAGCACAGCTTTATCATAAGCGATTTTTTTAGCAAAACGATCAATCATTTTATTGCGATAGTGGCCTATATTAGTCCACCAAAACAATAAAGCGACTATATTTAGAGGGATATCAATATACCAAGTTCGGGCAGTAATTTTGCGATAAAAAGCCCCGAGATACATCAAGAAAACGTTGCCCCATACACGATGGACTTTTTTAGCGAGTTTCTTGGCAGGCTTATTTTCATAACTCATTCCATCGATAGGATACACATCAATCCAAACGCCATGATTCATCTGATGATGAGCATAGGGCTTTTCAATGAAAGTAGTGTTTGAATCACGAATTTTTGCAAAATTATAAAGATAATTGGGATCAGTTTTATAGGTTTGAATAAAATACTGAGAATTTTTAAAAGGGCTTTTTAAAGAAACAAATTTGTCGTAATCCTCTCGAGGGAGACCGATATCAATATCATCATCCCAAGGGATAAAGCCTTGGTGGCGAACAGCCCCAATAGCGGTTCCACCCACAAGATAATATTGCAAATGATGTTCTTCACAAACCTCAATAAAAGCTTTAAGTATTTCTAACTGACACTTTTGCAAATCGTTCATAGGGATATAATACCTTTTTTTAATATTATTAGAAATAAAAAGCCACCAAATCAGTGGCTTTTGATTGAATAATCGGAGAGTTTAAAGCTTCTTTTTGGAAAATTCTTGGTAGAATTTCTCGTAGGTAGCTTTGAGTTGCTCACCTACAATGGCGAGATTCCTGCTTTTCACTAAAGCATAACCATCCTCTACCAAATGATGGCAGTCATTCGTAAATAAATAGTTTAATTTATCGACGAATTCTTCATTGCTAGACGCCATTAAGCAATTCTCATTCTCTTTGAGCCATTCATCATAAACGCCAATTCTTCTAACAAGGACAAGACATTTGCTCGCCAAAGCTTCTAAGACCACAATTCCTTCGGTCTCTTCATAACTTGGAAAGAATAGGCAAGAAGCGTATTGCATCGCTCCCTTAATAATCGAATTATCGATATATCCAGGCATAATGACATTATCAGGTTTATGTTTAATTCCTCGCAATATTTTTAGTTGGGTGGCGATTCTTTGAAGATGTCCAAACCAAATAAATTTGACACTAGGAAATTTTCTTGCCACCTCAAAGAAATCGAGAATTCCTTTCCTTTGGAAAGGGTAGCCAATTCCGATGACAACTTTTTCACCTTCTTGGATATTAAAGAAACTTTTGAAGTCTTCCACTTTTTTCTTATCTGGTTGATAATCTTCAATCTCAATGCCATTGGAAATAGCAACGACCTTGGGGCCTAATTTATATCCCTCGATGAGCCTTTTTGAATATGGAGTAGGAGTGATAATCATTCCTGCATGCTTATACATATAAGTAATTTGGCGGTTAAACCATAAGGCAATTAATTTCCAAAGGCGAAAAGAATTACGGAAATCCTCATAAGTGGAATGGCCATGCACAATAACAGGTATTCCGTTTTTATTGCATTTTCTGAGTAGCCGTTCGCTCTCATTCATCAGAGTGTTAATGTGGACTAAATCGTAGTCATCTTTTGGATCGATAGTGAAATCGACACCTGCGCTTTTTAACGCAATCATTTGGTGTTTCATCGCACGCCCAATACCGGATGTTTTAATCGTTTCTGGATTTTGGAAAAATAAGAGTACTTTCATATGTTTAATTCTAGACTAATTTATTAATTAAGCCAATAGAGTGGTGATATTTGGCTTCGTTTTATTACCTCTTGTTAACGCTTATCTCTTCTTGCTCACCAAAGTATTAGCCCTTACCATTTTTTTCACTGATATTTTTATCCAAATAAAAAAGTCTCGAAACAAATCAAGACTTTGAGCGTAGAGTGGCTGGGGTGGCTGGGATCGAACCAGCGAGTCGCGAATTCAGAGTCCGCTGCCTTACCGCTTGGCTACACCCCAATATTCGAATTATTGAGCTTCAGCCAAACGAACTTCGAGAACACCGGGAACTTCTTCTTGCAAGATGACTTCCACCAATTCCTTAATGTCTGCATCAGCATAAACACAGTCTTGGCATGCGCCATGCATTCTTACGAAAACAATCCCATCTTTAAAGGAAACAAACTCAACATCTCCTCCGTCTTTTTGAAGGAAATGGCGAATTTTATCTAAGGTTGTAATAATTAATTGTTCAGTGCTATCCATAATGTCCGATACAAATATTAACACAACTAACATAAAATGTTTATAGAGATGCAAAATAATGGAGTAATATTAATATATGAAGATTGAATTAGAGGGTAAAAAGTCCCTTCTAGGCCTTATCCCGGGCTTCTATCAATTTGGGCCTAACGAGCCTTTTTCTCCTTGTGCTTTAGGGCTGACCGAAAGCTCGCTAATTGTCTACAGTGATTATGCTCCTGATGAGATTCGCCAAGATGCTTTCCTCTATCGAATAAAAAAAGAGATAAATCTGGCCGATTTAAAAACGATTATTAATCAAAAAATAAAGCGTAATTCCGACATTGATCGTTTTGATCGCTTAAACATCATCCAAAAAGAAGTCGAAAATTCTTTCTTTATCTATTACTTAAAAAAAGATAAGGCCCTCATTAAAAACATGATCAAGCAAATGAAACAAGCCGGTCTTATCATTAAGAAAATGTCGATTAGTCTTGCCTCAAATGCTTAAGATAACCGCTGATGCGGTTTTCTTTTTTATGATTTGTCATCTATAATGAAAATAAGGTTTTATGCATGATGTATTAATTATTGGAGCCGGAATTACGGGGACCCTCATCGCTCGAGAATTATCAAGATATCAACTTGATATTGTGGTGCTTGAAAAAAGCAATGATGTAGGGAACAAAACAACCAGTGCAAACAGCGCCATTATTCATTCTGGCTGCGATCCTGAACCCGGAACCAACAAAGCAAAATTTAATATTTTAGGCAATCCGATGTTCGATGAACTCACTAAGCAACTAGATGTGAAGTTTCAACGGAACGGTTCTTTAACGGTTGCCCTTTTAGATGAACAACTCGACTCGCTTTCATTATTGGAAGATCGTTCAAAACTAAATGGAGTGCCATATAAAAGACTAACCAAAGAAGAAGCTCTTGAAATGGAACCACGTCTTTCTAGGAATGTAAAAAGCGCTCTTTTCTTTCCTACAGCAGGAATAATTGATCCTTTTAATCTTTGCGTTCACGGGATGGAAAACGCCATTGATAATGGAGTTCAACTTTTCTTGAATCAAGAAGTCGTTAGCATTTCTAAAAGCAATGGAATATATATTGTTAAAACAAAAAGTGACGAATTTTCTACTAAAATCGTTATTAATGCCGCCGGTAACTACGCTGATGTTATAGCCCAAATGATTGAGCCCATCGATTGGCATTTAACTCCCCGCAAAGGTGAATATTTTATTCTTGACCGCCTAGAAAAAGATTTTCTTAAACATACTATTTTTCCTCTTCCTTCCAAAAAGGGGAAAGGCGTTTTAGTTAGCCCAACAACTTCGGATAATTATATTGTTGGTCCTAGTAGTGAAGTTATCATTAATCGAGATGATTATTCAACCGATGGGCCAACTCTTCAAAGCGTTAGACAGCAAGCACTTTCTATGGTGCCAGAAATCCCTTTTGGAAAAGTAATACGCGTATTTTCTGGACTAAGGCCATCCTCATCTAGACATGATTTCATTATAGAATATGCCAAAACTGATAAATGTTTTATCAATGTGGCAGGAATTGAATCTCCTGGATTAGTATCATCTCCTGCGATTGCTAAATATGTCGTTGAAGATTTAGTAAAACCACTCCTTACCTTAAAGCCTAAAAAGGAATTTAATCCCTATGTACGCCCATATCTTCAACTCAACGAGATGAGTGATGAAGAGAAGAACTTGCTCGTAAAAAAGAATCCTGAATACGGACAATTAATTTGCAATTGCGAAAAAGTCACACTCGGAGAAATCAATGATATTTTGTCGCGCAGTTGCCCTCCACATAGTATTAAAGGAGTTAAGCGAAGAACAAGAGCGGGCTTCGGACGATGCCAAGGTGGTTTTTGCCAACCTAAAATTGTTTTTCTTTTAGCTAATCATTTCGGTATTTCACCTTTGGAAGTGCCACTCGATGATAATGATAGTCCGATAATTGTATCTCGTATTAAGGAGGTCAAATGATATGAAAACCATTGATCTCTTAATAATCGGGGGAGGTTCAGCGGGAATGGCGGCGGCTATTCAAGCCAAAAAAGAAGGAATTGATAATCTTCTCATCTTAGAAAAAATGAATGTCTTAGGTGGCATTTTAAACCAATGCATTCACAACGGATTTGGTTTAACAGAATTCAAAGAAGAATTGACTGGTCCGGAATATCTTCAAAGATTTGTTGATCAAATTGATGAGATGGGGATACCTTTTAAATTAGACACTACAGTATTGAATATTACACCTGAAAAGGTGGTTACTTTTTCCAATCGAGTCGATGGAAATATATCTATTCAGGCTAAGGCTATTATATTAGCCACTGGCTGTTACGAAAGAAACGCGGGAGCAATTTTACTTCCAGGCGATCGCTGTTCAGGAATTATAACCGCTGGAACGGCTCAAAAATATTTGAATATTCATGGTTATCTATGCGGCAAACGCATCGTAATTCTCGGCAGTGGTGATATTGGTCTTATCATGGCAAGACGCCTCACTTTAGAAGGCGCACAAGTGATATGTGTAAGCGAAATTATGCCCTATAGTAATGGTTTGAATCGCAACATCGCTCAATGTCTTGATGATTTTGGCATTCCGTTATATCTTTCCCATTCAGTTAGTAATGTTATCGGTAAGGGACGTTTAGAAAAAGTAGTATTATCAAAGGTCGATGAGAATTTTAAATTCATTCCTGGGACGGAAATGGAAATTCCTTGTGATACATTGATTTTATCAGTTGGTTTAGTTCCTTATGTTTCTCTATTAGAAAATATAGGCACTCCAATAAGTTCCACCAAAGGAGCTATGGTGAACGAACACATGGAAACTATGATCTCCGGAATTTTTACTTGTGGAAACTGTCTCCATGTTCACGATGTCGTTGATTTTGTCACTGATGAAGGACGATTAGCGGGTCATGGAGCCGCTCTTTATATAAAGAATCAGCTTCCGAATCAAAGTGAAATCAATGTTTTGCCTAAAGTTGGTATTGCTTATGTCATACCTCAAAAAATCAAAAGCGATAATCAAGAAGATGTCACCTTCAAATTTAGAGTCCAAAAACCAGTTAAAGACGTCTTTGTTATTATCGAATGTGGTGAAAAAATCTTGAGCAAAACTTTTAAAAACGCTTTAATCCCCAGCGAAATGGCCATGATTAAACTTAACAAAGATAAAATAGGCGATTTAAATTGTGATATTACGATTCGCTTAGAAGGAAGATAGAACAATGAAAAAAGAATTTGTTTGCATTGTCTGTCCTAGAGGTTGTCATCTCGTCATTGATGAGAATATGGAAGTCACCGGAAACGCTTGCCCTCGTGGCAAAGTTTATGCCCTAAGCGAATTGACGAATCCCGTGAGAATGATCACAAGTAGTGTCAGAGTTTCCAACCGAGTTGATACTTTAGTATCAGTGAAAACTTCAGCCCCCATTCCTAAAGGGAAAATAATGGAAGTCATGGATGTCATCAACTCTCTTAATGTTGAAGCTCCCACACATATCAATCAGACAATAAAAAAGAATGTCCTCGGTTTAGGAGTCGACATTCTTGTCACTAAAAATATAGATTAACTAAAAGCGATGAATTTATTTTAGAGCAAGATAGCCTTGGTAGGCTTCTTCGGCGTTCTTTAAAAAATGAGCAGCTACATCGAGAAAATTGAAGTTATGAATTTCACCTTCTCCACGGTAGTGCTTGACGATTGCGACTTCGTACCATTGCAAAGAAATATACATTCTCCATAAGAAGAATCGCTCCCTTTCAACATTGGTTAATTGAGGAAAATAGGCCTCTAAAAGTTGATAGCCTTCTTGAACCGAATTATTGCCAAAACAGGCAATATCATAAATAGGATCATTGTTACCAACGAATTCAAAATCAATGAAGTAATATTCATCATTGGGAGTTTTGACAATATTGCTCCTTTGAGCGTCATTATGGCAGATGACTTTCTTTTGATTTATCAGATAATCTTTTTTCGAAAAAAGAACCTCTCTCAACTTCAAAAATCGCGCATCTTGGTGAGGCAAAAAAGCATTTGCTTCACTTTCATACCCATTGAATCTTTCAAATGGTAAATAATCTTTCTGACAGAGTCGTTTTGAATCATGCAATGTGTGCATTAAACTAGCGATTTTTTGATAATTAAACTCATTGACGTGGTCAATCGAAACACCTTCGATATATTCATTAATTTTGATGCCATTTTCTTCATCAAAATATACATTTTTACTAGTAATTCCCAACTCATAGAAAATTTTTTGATCTTTTCTTTCTCGATAACGGTCGACCATTTCATTAGCTTGCTTAGTGGAAATATACAGCACATATTTTTTGTTGTTGTGCTCAACAATATATGACTCATTCATCATTCCACCCACTAAAGGGGATAATACGGAAGCTCCCGAACCAAATGCCTGCTCTAATATTTTCGTAGTTTTCATACCGTTCAATATAGCACAATCAAGGCAATAAAAAAACCTCCAGAGAAGGATCTTGGCGATTCCACAAATGGGGGTATTTTTAATCTTTGGTGCCCGGGACCGGAATTGAACCGGTATGGTATCGCTACCGCAGGATTTTAAGTCCTGTGCGTCTACCTATTCCGCCACCTGGGCAAAGAATGGTCACTCTCTGGAGATTCGAACTCCAGACCC
>JAEZSD010000015.1 GCA_023422095.1 Bacillota bacterium | reverse complement strand
GAAAAAGAAGACTCTTGTTATTAATGGAAAAAGCCATTTGTGATTCATTAATATCAGGCGGCAGTATTTTAATACCCATCGCCCTCATTTCGGCAATATTATCGATGAACTTACTATCGTTAGCGGATAGGCTAGTTTCTAATAAAGCAACATAGAACTCTAATGGATAGTGGGCTTTGAGCCACACCATGCGACAAGCTAAAACGGCATAAACAACCGAGTGTGATCGATTGAATCCATAGTCAGCAAACTTTAGGATGTCATTAAAAACCTCTTTGCTAACTGCCTCGCTATGGCCGGTTTTAATTGAACCATCAATAAACTGTTTTCCTAGGGAAAGAAGAACGGCTTTATCTTTTTTACTAACTGCGCGACGGAAAGAGTCAGCTTCGGCAGGGGATAAACCGGCCATCACAGAAGCTATTTGATTGATTTGTTCTTGATAGACAATAATTCCATAAGTAGGAGCCAAAATGTCTTTCAAGTCTTCGGAAAGATAGACAATCTTTTCCTTGCCATCGCGTCGGAGAGCGTAGTTTTTGACATAGGGCATTGGGCCAGGACGATTTAAAGCAATTAGGGCGACGACATCTTCAAAAGAACTTGGTCTTAAGGTTTGAATTCCTCTTCGCATGACTGCGGTTTCGATTTGGAACAAGCCAATCGTGTGGCCAGAACTGATGAGATCGAATATTTCCGGACTGTCATAGGGAAGTTTCATCTTGTCGAGATGGATATCCGGATAATGAGAGTTAATTAAATCAACGCATAGAGAGACAGTGGTGAGATTTCTAATTCCGAGAAAGTCCATCTTTAAGAATCCTTGCTCTTCGAGATATTCTGCTTCGTATTGCGAAATGTAATTATCGTTAAAATCAATGGAGACAGGAATAGAATTTTCAATTGGTGTATTATTTAAAATAATACCTGCAGCGTGTTGCCCAGATTGACGGGGTAAACCCTCAATCTTTCCAGCCAGAGAAATAAATTCTTTAAAATATGGATCGCTATCGACAATCTTTTGAAATTCAGGGAGGTATTTATAAGCTTGCCCCAAAGAATAACGAGGATTGCTAATCGCTTTGCTGAGTAAAACAATATGTCTTTCCGGATATTGATAAACCCGTCCAATATCGCGGATAGCCTGGCGGGCTAGAATAGTTTGGAAAGTGACAATCGTACTGACTTTGTTATGCCCGTACTTGTCGCGCATATATTGGATGACATCTTCACGTTTGATATCCATAAAATCAACATCAATGTCCGGCATGCTTTTTCGAGCCGGATTAAGGAATCTTTCAAATTGTAAACGGTAGAAGATTGGATCAACTTCGGTAATATTCAAAAGATAACTAACAAGACTTCCTGCCGAACTTCCTCGACCCGCTCCGACCAGAATTCCTTCCCTCTTTGCCCAGTTCACATAATCTTGGACTAAGAGAAAATAATCTGAATATCCCATTGAACTTATCGTTGATAGTTCATAATTCAATCTTTCAACATATTCCGGATTTCTATCTAAAGTGAGACTTTTTAACTTCTCGTACGCCATTTCTTTCAATTCTTCATCGCAATTACGGGAAGAAAAATGGAGCATTTCTCCTCTTTTTTGCATGAATGAGAATTGGCTTTGCTTAATTAAATCGTTGGTAGCCTCTATTTCATTTTCGGAATAGATTTTATGATAGTCAGCTTCAGTCATGAAATATTCATGACCAGAGGCTTTCTTTTCTTTGATAAAAGTTCCTTCTGCAATGGAAGAGACAATCTTCAAGACAATTGCATCGTCCTTTTTCTCATAACGCAGACGTGGAAAGGCTATGCATTGATAATTGTATTCTTTGGCGAATATGCGAACTTTTTCCATCATCGCCTTACTGACTAAGTCAATAACTTCAACGCCAAGATAAAATCTTGAGTCAAAGAGTTTTGAATATTCATTGAGCCACTTCGTAAAGGTTGTATTGATTTTTTCTAAGGCTGAGAAGCGCTCTTTAAAGGCTCCATGATTTGTTTCGATGATACAGGCTAATCCTCCACTATTTTTTGCTAGGGTAGTGAGAGTTAATTCATTTTTTTGAATCGCGGTGTTGATGTTGATGAGGTGGTGGTATCCATCCTCGCTTAGAACAAACAAACAAAGATTAACTTCATCGATGGTGATGTTAATGCCGACCAAATAGGGCTTTTTAATTTCTTCCATCGCATGGACAAATTCAGGAATTCCATACATGCTTTCAAAATCAGCAATTCCTGCGCCGAAATAACCCTGCTTTTCAATTGAGCGAGTGATTTTCTTCATGGTCAAGCCACTCTTTAGAAAAGAGTAACAAGAAATAATATGTAGGGGCGCGAATTTGCTCATACACATAGTATAGTCTATAACTATGACTTTTTTAAATAAAAAAGGTAACCTATTGGCTACCTTTTAAAATTCACGTTTAGAATAATTTATTTAACTCAGCGATAAACTTTGGCAGTTCATCAAGCGAATTAATTTTTGCTCCGGAAGCTTGGGGATGTCCGCCGCCTTCAAACATAGCTGCGACTCCATTTATAGCTTTCTCTTTGGAACGAATTGAAATTCTCCAACATTTATCTTTAGGATCTTCAGTGATGGAACACCAAGCGTTAACTCCTTCGATATTGGCGAAAATATTGACGTTTTCTTTACCTCTTTCGGTTGTGATTTTTAATTCATCTTGAATTTTGGCATCCAAAATATAATAGGCGACGCCTTTTTCAGAAATCGTGAAGTGATTGAGAATATAAGCGGTGACATATAAATCATCGAGTTGTTTACGATACATCTTTTGATAGATTTTGCTTAATTCCAAACCTGATTCAAGAAGGTATCCAGCAATAGCGAAAGTGTGAGCTGATGTGGAAGCATATTGAAAGCGTCCAGAATCACCGGCGATAGCGGTGTAAAAGTATCCCGCTGCTTCTTTGCTCATCACATATTTGCCCTTGAAATTGATTAGAGCATTGACGATGTTTTCAGAGGCAGCTGCTCCAATGGTGTTAACCATGCTGACGTTGCCAAAATCTTCAACTAGTGGATGGTGATCCATCTTCACTTTGAATTTGGCTTTTTTCCAACGTGGATCAGCAATGCGAGAGCTGTTGGCGGTATCTAAAATAATAGCGAGGAATGGTTTCTTGAACCACTCTTCATTTAATTCATCCATATAAGGGAATAAGCGAGGAGTAAAGGTGACGTGATTATCTCCTAAAACTCTTACTTCTTTGTTCGGGAAATTATCCTTTATCCAAGTGGCTAAACCCATTTGGGAACCTAAGGCATCATAGTCTGGTTTGCAGTGGCGGAAAATGGCGATACGATCATATCGCTTAATGGCGGAATGTAAGCGGGTGATATTTTTCTTTTCACTTTCCGCGTACACTTTAAAAATTGGTTTCATATTTATTCTTGTGTCTCCTTAATACACATTTGGTAAGCATCGCGAGCGATCATTACTTCTTCATCGGTGGGGATCACGGCAATTTTGATTTTGCTGTCAGGGGTAGAAATAAGGGCTTCTTTTCCGTGAATTGATTTATTTAATTCATCATCAATTCGGATAGATAAGGCATCTTGAATTTGTTCGACAACTTCACGGCGGGTCCTCGGTTCATTTTCACCGATACCAGCGGAGAAAATAATGAGGTCACATCCACCTAAACGCACGAAATATTGACCGATAAAATCGGCGATTCGACGCACGAATAAAGTATTGGCAAGAATGCATCTTTCATCACCCTTATCGGCGCCGGCTAAAACATCCCGAGAATCGGAATAACCACATAGTCCAAGAAAGCCGGATTTCTTATTGAACATTTGATAAACTTCTTCAGCTGATTTGCCCGTTACAGATGCGACAAAATTAAAGACACTTGGATCCATGTCTCCAGTTCTGGTGCACATCATAATGCCTCCAAGAGGAGTTAAACCCATTGAAGTAGCGACACATTTGCCATCCTTAATGGCGGTGATTGAGGCCCCGCTTCCGATGTGGCAAGAAATGATTCGTGGGTGTTCAACACCAGGCAAATATTTTAACCCTTCTTCAGAAAGGTATTTATGGCTAGTTCCATGGGCTCCGTAGCGGCGAATATCATATTTCTCCGCAATCTCATGTGGGATAGCGAAGACATAATCTTGAGCTTCCATACTTTGGTGGAAAGCGGTATCGAAAACGGCGATATTTGGGCAATCTGGTAAGACTTCTTTGAATGCTCGATAACAAGTTAAGTGGGCTTGATTATGAAGAGGGGCTAACGGAATTAGCGATTCAATTCTCTTTTCGGTCTCCTCAGTAAATAATGCTGATTTGGAGAAATATTTTCCTCCTTGAACAACGCGATGACCCATCGCTTTAATATCAGCGAAATCTTTAATAATTCCTTTACTTAATAAAGCTTCTAGAACAGTTCGCGCTGCGACAGCGTGATTGGGAAAAACAGGGTAAGTTTGTTCTTTTTTACCATCAAATCTGATTGTAAAAATGCCATCTTTTAAACCAATTCGCTCACAATTTCCGGAACATATTACTTTCTCTTCTGGCATCTCATAAAGCTTGAACTTTAATGAAGAACTACCAGAATTTATCGTCATAATCTTTGACATTGATACTACCTCTTAAAACTGCGTATATTATTACATAATTGGTGAATCGTTTCAATTTATATAATCAAAAAAGACCCATTGAAATGGGCCTTAATGTTTTTATAACTAATCGATAAAAGAATTAATTTAGTTTATACTCCGGCTTGGTCTAGGTTATAACGATACTCTAGATACGCTATCTTTGCGGCGATTGTGGTATCGTCACCAAAATTATCGATAACAACGGTTGAGCCTTCTAAAGTACTTGGTGTGATAAATAAATCATCAAGTTGTGGCCATGAATTATATCCAACTGAATAGCTTGAATCACAAGAATCAATGTTATTGAGAACGGCTGCTGCCTGTAAAGAGCTCATTGGAGCATTATCAGCTTTTTCAACCATACGCTTCGCAAAATCGTTAACCCAAGGTTGTACAACTGCAACTTTGTAATCATTTTCAACAAATAAATCTGAAATTAAAATGTCATCTGATTGATTTGAAGTTTTAGGTACAGTACCCATAACGTTTTTGACCATGAAAGCAGTAATATCCATAGGAACATCATAATAGAAAAGACCATCATAATAATCTGAAACAACCTTTGTCATTTCTGGGCAGCTTCCCCAAGTTGTTCCTACAACTCCTTCCCCACCCCAATAATGAATGAACATACGCGGAGTCGCAGGATCTCCATATACATCCCAAACACCTTCAAGACAGACATACAAGCGCCGGCTCTCTTGAACTGTCGCAGCGTTTGATCCTTTGAACATTCTAAATGAATTGGTCATGAAACCAGCCGCCGTGACAACTCCCAAAGCAGCAACGCCGAGGAGCAAGCTCACTCTGATTGTTTTTTTATTCATGCGTATATCCTCCTTATTTAATAAAATATCGCACTATATCTATTAATATTATAGTTTAAAAAGTTTTTTACATAGAGTTTTTTTGATTACCTTGAACAAACAGCTTTTTTATTCTATCTTGAAAGTGTTATTTTCTTTTTTTGGAGGTCTTCAATGGAACTTCGTCGAATTTTGTCTACAGCTTGTTTAAGTCTATTGACTTTTTCTTTACTTGTACCTCTTTCCGCTTGCGATGAAAAAAAAGATGATGAAGATGAGACAATAATTACCGATACTGCCTATGAAGAATGGGTAAGTTCGTGGAGTGAACCAGGGCATTTATACCTTCACTATAATCGTGGGGAAGACGCCAGTGTAAGTGATTACGAGTCGTATTGCTTATGGCTCTGGCCTCATCGCCCAAATGATTTAGAAGGAACGCTATGGGCGTATAAAGGAGTTACTGAGGTTTCCTCAAGCCTAACTCTCCACCCGATGAGCACACGCTGGATGAATGGAGCAGATGTCGCTAAGGGCGGAGCGACTACTTGGAAAGATAAATATGGAGCGATTGTCGATGTTGATTTATATAAAACAACATTGAAAACCGGAAAAAATAATAATCCTGTCAGTTTTGCCAATGTGACTAATGTTGGCTTTTTGCTCGTTCGTCTCGATAGTATGGATGGTTCAAGTAACTGGATTAGCGATGGGGGCAAGGAAACTTATATCACTGATTTTGACACTCACTTCCGTGAAGATGGCTCAATGCATTTATACATAAATACCGGCAATTTTGATAATTATGCTTTTAACGCGACAGGGACGAGCGAACCAGAAGTTAATTCGGTTGTCGAAGATACTTCAGGCGCCTATCGAAGTGACACTGATACGATAATTGATCAGTATGGAGTTTCTCCTACCAGTGATTCTTTTACTTCATTGGGGGTTGGCTATCAAATTTTTGTCGCTTCGTTTAGAGATTCCGATGGAGATGGAATTGGGGATTTAAGAGGAATTATTGATTCTTTAGAATATCTCGATGATTTAGGTATCCAAGTTATTTGGCTCACTCCAATTCAACAAAGTGATTCATATCATGGCTACGACATCTCAGATTTCTACGCTGTTGATAGCAAATTTGGAACTTTAGAAGATTATCGCGAACTGTTATATAAAGCTCATGAAAAAGAGATAAAAATCATTATGGATTTAGTATTGAACCATACCTCAAAAAGTAATGTTTGGTTCAAGAACTCTCAATGGGCAAAGCAAGGTCTCGATGAAGAAGGCAA
>JAEZSD010000112.1 GCA_023422095.1 Bacillota bacterium | reverse complement strand
TTAATTCCAATGCTTCTTAACCTTGGAGCGGTTTTTTTACCAATTCCGTACATTTTTTCAATCTCGAGAGGATATAAAATAGCAGGGATATCGCGTTTGCGAATAAAAGTAAGGCCCATTGGCTTTTGATAATCGCTTCCCATTTTAGCTAAGAATTTTGTGGTGGCCACTCCAATTGAACATTTCAGTTGGGTTTTGAGAAAAAGATCATTTTGCATTTTTCGAAAAAACGCTGGAACATCGTCGACTTTCTTCACTACTTCGGTGAAATCAGCAAAACACTCATCTACGGAGGCTATTTCAACAAGGGGGGTATATCTTTTCACAAATTTGAAAAACAGGCGAGACAAGCCACTATAATAGCGATAATCACCATGTTTAATGATTAAGTCAGGGCAGAGTTCTTTAGCCATGAACATTGGCATACCGCTGTGCACCCCAAATTTGCGGGCCGCGTAAGAGCAAGTTGAAACAATGCCTGAACGACCATCATGGCCGATAGCGACAGGTTTTCCTTCTAAGCTTGGATTGCGAATTTCTTCGGCGCGAGCAAAGAAGGCATTTAAATCAATGTGAACGATAACTTTGCCCATCTATAAAAATATTGTAAACGATGTATTAGATTATGTTAACCAAAACTATATAATTTTGATAATGTCTTCGGGCAGCAAGGAAAATTCCTTTTTTTGTTCCTCAATTGTGGCATGATTAACAAAGACAACAGGAATCGCTTTGATAATAACTTCACCTTTGTATTTTCTTTTCATTAGTTCCAAAGCTAAAGATTGAGAAAAACCATTTTCCGTCGCGTATGGATCGTAAATGATAATTTTTTCATATGTTAATAACTCGTTAACAGAATCTAAATCCATTGGTTTTTGATAAATGGCGTTGAATAAAGTAAGCGAAATATTGTTTTCTTCAAGCAATTGTTTGAGTTTATGAATCTCTGGACCAACTCCAACAATAGCAATTTTGTCTCCACTTAGCTCCTTTTTCCATTTCCCGTAGGGAATGGTGGTGGTTTTCACCGGCGGATGGTAGTGGAAAACTCTCTCTTTGGGGTAACGAATGCAGAAAACTCCATGATTATTGAACGATTCTTCTAACAAAGCGCGAGCCTCTTCAGGTGTTGAAGCCATGGTCACAACCGTATTGGGCATACCAATTAAGAAAGCTTGGTCAAAGATACCTTGATGAGAATTGCCATCTTTTCCCACTAAACCGCTGCGATCAATTAAAAAGGTCGCATTAAGTTCAACCCTCGCCAAATCATGATTAACTTGGTCATAGGCTCTCTGCAAGAAAGTCGAATAAATCGAAATAATGGGGTGGAATCCACTGATGGATAAGCCGCCAGCCATTGTCACAGCGTGTTCTTCGGCTATGCCGACATCGATACATCGATCTGGAAATTTAGAAAACACTTCGGAAAGATGACTGCCATAACCAGTCGCTGGTACGATGGTCACTGCCTTTTCGTGTTCTTTCATCACTTCGACGAGATAATCATTATAGATTTGGGACCAACCAGTTCCATTTTCATACATTTGTTCGCCAGTTTCAGGATTGAAAACATGGACACCATGCCATAAACCTTTTTCATCATTCTCGGCCAATTTGTAGCCTTTTCCTTTTATTGTCTTTAAAAAGACAACTACCGACTTATCGGTCTTTTTGGCTCTGATGAGAGCTTTTTCGACAGCCTTAATGTTATGCCCATCAACTGGGCCAATAATGGAAAAGCCAAATGAATCAAAAATATTAATCCTTAATATGTGTCTCTTAAACCAGTTTTTAAAGGTTACACCAAGAGAATATATTTTGCGGCCGAGTCGGTTACCTAACATTATTCTTTGGAAAAAATGTTTGGAGCCACGATAGAAGGCGGAGGTGGAAAAGCGGCGGAACACCTTAGATAATCCGCCAACAGGTTTCGAAATAGACATATTATTATCGTTTAATACGATAATCATCTTATGTTTATTTTGACCTGCGTTATTTAAACCTTCAAAGGAAAGACCATTGACAATGGAAGCGTCGCCAATGAAAGACACGACATCATACTTTTCTTTTTTCAGATCTCGAGCGGTAGCTAAGCCAACGCCAACGCTGATAGATGTCGAACTATGACCAGCTTCAAAGTGATCATAAATTGATTCTTTGACATCTTGATATCCCGCTGTTCCATCTTTTTGTCTCAAACGTTCTAAAGAACGACCGGTTAGTAACTTATAGGTATAACATTGATGACCAACATCGAAAACTAACCGATCCTTGGTAAAATTAAAAACGCGACATAAAGCGATGGTAGCATCTACGACTCCCAAATTGGAAGACAAATGACCACCATTCTTGGAAGTGACTTGGATAATATACTTTGAAATGTCGTCACTTAAAACATTCAGCTCTTTATAAGATAGTTCTTTTAAAAAATCTGGATTTTGTATTTTTGATAAATCAACATGCTGTATATTTTTGTTTTTCATTTATACTATTTTTCTACTAATTTACTACTAACAAAATCAATTTTTATTTGATATCCACTACTTTTTCTACTTTTGCTTCTGCTTCTTTAAGGACTTTACTGAGGTTAGCGATGATTTCTTGTCCTTCTTGATAGAGCTTTAAGCTTTCTTCAAGTGGCAAAGTTTTTGATGAGATCTTAGAAACGATTTCATCGAGCCTTTTTAATTCTTCTTCGAACCTAATTGGATTTTCTTTCATTTTCTTCTTCCTCACTTTGCTTTACAATACTTACTATTTTTCCATTTCTTACAATTGTAGTAATGGTTTCATTTTGTTTGACTTTTTTGATGTCATCCACCACTTGTCCGTTTTCGTTTAAGGTAATGGAATATCCTCTTTTGAGGATACTAGTTGGATTAAGAGCAATTAGTTGCTCTTTCCGCCATTTGATTTCTTGCTCTAAGTAATTCAACTTATCGGATAAAGTATCAGTCAAGAGTTCCTTGATATCAATGATATTCTCTCTCATATCTTTGAGTTTCTCAACTATAGCGCTTTTCATATCATCTAAGCAATATTGAAAATGCTGTTCTATTTCACGTCTATCGACTGTTGCGAGTTCAGCGGCCCCTGTTGGAGTGCTAGCACGCTTATCAGCGACGTAATCTACTAAAGTAGTATCTATTTCATGCCCAACGGCGGAGATGACTGGCATCCGGCTATTGGCCACAGCTCTGACAATCATTTCATCGTTGAAAGCACTTAAATCTTCACTTGATCCTCCTCCACGACCAATGATGAGGGTATCCAAAGGATATTTTTGTGATTCTTCAAAGGCACGAAGTATTTCCTTTATTGCGTTATCGCCTTGAACGGCGCTATAGAAGACATAAACGTCGGCGATAGGATAACGACGTTTAATATTGGTGAGAATGTCTTTGATAGCGGCGCTATTGGGGGCAGTAATAACTCCAATTAAATTTGGATAAATATTTATTTCTCTTTTGCGAGAAGCATCAAATAAGCCTTCGGCTTGCAGTTTCTTCTTTAGTTTTTCTAATTCAACAAGGATCGCTCCAGCACCCACTTCTTGCATCTCGTAGCACATTAACTGATAAGTGCCCCTAACAGCGTAAACATCTAAAGAGGCTAGGACAATGACTTCATCACCATTCTTGGGTTGAAAATTGAGATGAGAGGCAGAAGAAGCGAACATCACCGCTCCAATAAGAGACTTTTGGTCCTTTAAAGAAAAATAAAGATGCCCTGCCGCACCATTTTTGAAATTTGATATCTCACCTTTAACTAGAATGTATTTTAATTTTGCGTCTTGGGATAAGACAGCTTTGACATACTGATTGATATCATTTACAGAGTAAATAATTCTCTCGACATCCATTATTTGAGAACCCCATCTAATATTGCGTTGATGAATTGTGACTGCTTGATATCGATATATTTTTTCGCGAGATTAACCGCGACATCAATGACCACGCGCTTATCGCTTTTCTCGACGAAATAATAATGGGCATATGACATTAGTAAAATAGCTTG
>JAEZSD010000056.1 GCA_023422095.1 Bacillota bacterium | reverse complement strand
CTTAATAAGATGTTAAAGTGTTCTTTTATCTCCCGTTTTTCTTCGTTCGCTCTTGTCTTCTTGGCCTCTTTTTGCTGCTTTTTATGTTCGCGTGTCAATTGGTCAATGCATTGCTCAATTTTAGTTGGTTCTTTTTTCTCTGTCTTTGCACCCGTAATCTTGTTCGAAATCTTTTCCAATGGAGTATTGACCGCAGAAAGTAAATAACTTTTAGGATCGCTAATTATATCAAATTTAGCAAAATCCATGTTTAGTGCAGTCATGAATAATTCTGAATATTTGTCGTAGGCTGAACGAACAAGTTCAAACATGATTTGAAAAAGAAATGAAGTGATGGAAAAAGCAGAAAGGATAAGTTCTAAATCGCTAGCCCCTAATTGGAAGAATTCAATCAATATGACGACGATCATGATTGTATTGGCGAGATATTTAGATACTCTTAATCCTCGTTTTGTTCCTGATACTTTTTTAAGTTTTTTTATTCGATTTGTACTTAAAAAGAAGATAAAGCCAAACAGTGATACAGATGCTAAAAAGCAGTAGATAGTAAGATAAAATATTCGATTCAGATTTATATAAATTTTAAAACCATAAAGGCATAGGAAAATCACTTGGACAATAATGGCGATCAAAAAGGAAAGTCTACGCAGGTCTTTAACTGTCTTGTCTGCCACCGCCGTCGTGCGTTCAATAATGATCATGCTTTTGTTGCTTTCGTAATTATAAATCGATATAAATATTCTTCTGATTGAAAACCAACTTATACGAGCCGTTATATATTAAATCTAAATACTTGATATTATCGATAAATGGTTGAATAAGATTCTTCCTCGTCGAAGATAATATGCCAACTTTACTGGCGATTTTTTCGTCACTATGTTTACTTAGTTTTTCACTGCTTGATATCAGATTTTCATGGAGTTGCGTTTTTCCTAATAATGGCGTCTTATTCACTAATTTTCCTAAAGCGGAGTTAAACTTTGAAAAGCTTTTGGCCATGGTTGATTCAAAAGAGGAACTGGAGGCTTGAAAGATTTTTTGCTCGATAGCTTTAAACGTCGCCGAGTATTTGTCTTGATATTCGTAAATTTTTCCAAGAATTGATTTGATGTAGTCGCTGTTAAAATTATCAAGCAAAATAATGTCTAACAGCGAGGAAAAGGCAAATCCGTACAAGGCCAATTGGTAATTGTTCAGTTTGCTTACCGCACCACTAATTTCTTCTTCTACCTTTTTATCGAAGTGGAAGACGCTTTTCTCTGATGCTTTTTTGTTAAGCAATTGATCGAAGAGAAGAATACTTTCGTCTGATTCTTTTTTAATTGTTTTTACTAATCCATGGTTGCTGTTCTTGTATTGGGAATTATTGAAGTTGTATTTATAATTATTAAGAATTTCTAATAATGAGTTAACATTTGATTTAATCTTTGCCTCTTCTTTAAGCTCCAAAAAAGCTATAAGCGCTTTTTGATCTTCAATGATGACATTTAATTTGTGTTCAAGTGTCATCACCGCCACGGCAATCGTAATTGAAAGCGGGTCAATGGCGATTGGCGTCATTCTTGCCTGGCCGCCACCGACAGCCCCGGTTGCGGCGTTTTTTAAGGAGCCGATAAAAATGCCGTCCGCCTTGGAAGCAAACATTTTTAGTCCTTTAGTATCGACCCTATATATTCCACTACCCCCCGAGGCGGTTTTTGCAGCATTAACAAGATCCAAAAGCGGTTTGATTGAAACTCCAAAAGAGCCAAGTCTTTCAATCGGAAAACTGGGCTTATTGGCGAGATCATAATTTTCCATTGTTAAGTCGGGCAAATACTCAACGTCTAGAAAATTTATCAACATTTGCTTTTTTCTCATTTTATGATCCCGCCTTTATCAAATATACGGCAATTTAATTTTCCGTTGAACTAAGAGAAAAACCTAAAATATAAATCCTCAAGTTTAGAAATATAACCATCTTTTTGTTCTATTATACAATACCAAAAATGTGGATAAATGTCACATTTAAATGTCTGTAATTTGTCTTTCTTAATCTAATGATTAACAGGATTTTCGATGTAAAAAATCTATTAAAAATCACACTGTTTTACACATTTTATTTTTAGATCTCAACCTAGTTACTACCGAGGTTATTAAAAAAGCCCACTATTTAAGTGAGCCTTATTCGATTTTGCTTTAATACATTGTATTAGTCATCTTCTATGACACATAACTATAATTATTTCTCTTAGTCATCTTCCATAATTTCAAAGAATTCGGTATCTGTTAAATCTTTATCGAAATTATGTTCGTTATCAGGATGAGGATATTTCTTCTTTTGCTTCCTTACCTTTTTAACAGGTTTCTTTTTCTTTTTACCAAATGGCCACATTGATTAACTCCATATAACCACGTTCATTTCTAGCAATACCTGCCCAGTCCAAAATTGCAGCAATGACAAACAAAGGATCGAATGAGCTTTCACCCTCTTCTTTGCCATAGTATTCTGTTGCGATGGCATACATGACAGTATCTCTACCACATTTATTCTCACCGACTTTGCTGCTTCTACAACCGCCTTTAATCGCTCTTCCATGTGGTTGTTTCTTTAGAAAGTCCACCACTATATCAAAAATCGAGAACTCAACATTCTGGTATGGAAGTTTATCTGATACAAAATAGTCTCTTCCGCCAATTGAAACATGAGCTTCATCTCCATTAAGTAAAGTGATCCATTCATCACCGCCAACTTCTCTTAATTTTTTGATAACTAATTCAGATGCTTTCATTTGCTTTTCTCCTTTAGTTCCTAATAGTTTAGATGATAACGATAGAGATTAATAGACTTTATAAACTTATATTTTTCGAGATTTTATGTTGAATAAACTTATAACTTTATAATGTATTTTCTCTTTGATTCATTGCACTCTTAATTACAAACTATCAAGGCAATTTTGTATTTGCAACTCAATAATTCGGCACTTTTGTACTAGTGCATAATAAATACACTTTTGTACTAGTGCAAAAGAAAAAGAGATTCACTCCCTTAATCTATGATTAATTTTCTTTGCTTTTTAATAGTTTTTCAAGTTCTTCGGCATCAATTGGTTTTGAGATAAACTCTTCGGCTTCTTCCTTTGTGATTTCAACAATGTCTTCCATACATGAGCCATTGCCATATCGATAAGGTGATCCTTCTGGTTCTGATTCATCAAAGCCGACTCGATTATCCCAAAGAGTCATTCCACCATCAACCCATTTCCCCGAATTGGTATCGTAGCGAAGAGAGAATAATTGTTTATCATCTTCAACAAATAGTCTTTTGTACTTATCTCCTAATAGTAAGAATTTCATTATTCATTTTCCTCCTTGAATGCTTTTCTATATTTCTCAATGTTTTCAACAAAGTGATAACCGTCATTGATAATGAAGGTCCAGAACAAGTAGCCTTGGGCTCTGTGGTATCTTTCCTCATCGTATTTGATTAAATCTAGGATTCTAAGATTATCTTGCATGTCGATCATCTTAACTAATGCAGATATCGGATTCTTAAGAACCACTTTGATGTATTCCCCATAATCAACTGATTTATCATGAGTGATTCTTTCTAAGGCATCCTTGATATTAATATCAAAGTATCTCTCAAACCCACAGTCGACATAGATCTCTCTAACATCATCAATGGTGAATTCGGTGTCTTCCACTACATCATGAAGTGGACAGACTTCCTGGACTCCATCATATGGAACGTTGTGTTTGTACATGAGATCCTTATCCATACAGAAAAAATCGTGAGGCTTGATACCAACTAATTCTCGATAAGTCTCTAAACATCTGGCTGGATGGTTTGCGTAATCCTCACCATTTTCTCTTTTTTGATTTCTGTGAGCATATTCCATTATCTCCATCGCGAGATAGACAGAACTCGTATCAGACTCCAATAATTGCTTTTTCTCCACTCCTCTTTCCATCAGGTATTCATGGATCTTCTTTAAGTTTTCGTTCATGTGTCTTTCCTCCCTTTTGCACCTAAATTATAGAAAGAAAGACAATAAAAAAGGTCAAACCATATTTGACAATTGATTTGACCATCTTTAATTATTATATAATTAGCGAATCAGCGTAACCGTTCTTTTCTAGTAGGTCATTAACATCATCGATGTCGTATATCTTATTTTCAATCGCGTACCTAATAATCAATGCAAATTTGTTTGATGAAGCCAGTGTATATCCGGCTTTCTTAAGAAGATATCTGCACTCATGATTAGTAGCTTTTAAAGCAAATGCAATCTTCAAACAGATATTTAATGATGGGTTTGATTTTTCAGAGATAATTGAGGACCAAAGCTGTCTAGAAATATTAGCTTTGTTATAAAGGTCAGAAGGGTTATCAAAGCCATACTTATTCATAAGTGAATATAAATATTCAACGAACGAAGAAGTCTTTTCTTTTGTGGTGCGATGTTTCGCTATGAATTCTTCTAAACTTTCCATATCTTAGTTGGCTCCGAATTTGATCTCTTTAACATGGGAGGAATCAAATTTCCATCCTTCTGGTTTTGCTTCCCAATCAGTAGAGATAATTAACTTAGAATCACAATAGAACGCCATCTCTCCAATTTCCGTTACAGATTTTGGAATGAACATGGTTTTGATTTTAAAACATCCTTCAAACGCTCTACCACCAATTTTTGTAATCTTATCAGGAATAGTTAAAGATGTTCCTTTAACTCCTGCAAAGGCATTATTACCTATGGTAACAACACTATCTTTAAATGCGAATGTATCCGTCTCCATGTCAGAAGGAACTCTAACAATCATCGTTTTGTTTTTGTCATAAAGTATTCCGTTTTCTGATGAGAAAACTGGATTGTCTTCTTCAACAATAAATTCCTTACTTGCATGAATGCTTTGGGGATTAATGGCAAGGACGCCTGAATGGATCTTAACTGTTTCCACAGCCACGGCTGGAGCAATCGCTGTTAGTTTCTTGAATTTCGCCGGTACAGAAATCGTCTTTGCACCACTTCTAACATTGGTCATGTCAGCAACATAGCCAAGTTCAAGTTCCATCTGCTTTGCATATTCTTCTAAGCTTGGCCCAGTATCTCTTGGTGCTCTTGATTCTTCTTCGTAGGAAGGTTGAGAAGGTTCTTCTTGATGAACTATTTCTTCACTTCCTGATGGACCCATTCCTGGAAACAAAGGAAATGCTCCAACAGTTCTTCCAAATAAGCCTGTCTCTTTGATCGCACCATGCTTATCAATATAGAAAAGAGTTTTGCCTAAAAATCCAGGTTCTTTAACACGACCTTTTTCAATAACAAGAATGGTCTTGCCGCCAAACCCCGGTTCTCTAATTCTGGTACCGTCTACGACATATAAAGTCTTACCAAGAAAACCTGGTTCTTTAATTCTATTTCCTGAGACTTCGACATTTTCGAAGTACCCCGGTATGCCATATCTACCAGCCATAAGGTATCTCCTTCCTTAATACTATGTATTATCCGTTGGTTTTATTCTTCTAAGCGAAATAACTTGTATTATTTCTCTAGCCTAACATCTGGTTATATGAGTCTAAAACACACTCCACAATCGTTGGTATTTCTTCTTGAGATTTTAAGAACACTCTATAAGAAAGGGACCAATTATAGTTATCACCATTCTCTTCGCCGATTCGGAGCTCTTCTTTCAAAGGTTTAAGAATGTTGAATCTAATTTGAGTCTTTTGGATTCTAACTTCAGCAATGTTTCTATTTAAAGTTTCATCCACTATTGCTAAGTACGGACTTGTTGCATGTTCGTGAAGTCCTTCAATCTTTTCGCAAAGAGCTTCATAGAAAGCATTATAAAGGTCGACCATGATTTGATTTGATCTACCTTCTAAATAATCTGTGACTTTGATGGCATCTTCATCGTTTTCATCAACTTCGTCTCTACCAACAATAACGACAGGTTTTTCAAGCTCAGGAGATGGTTCTCTTGGCTCAGCCATAAATTCAAGACCAAGTACCTTAAGAATTGATTCATCTTTAAATTTGAAATCCCATCTATCTTCCATAAATGAAATAAGATGCTTACCTCTTTCTAAAATGGCGGCTGGATTCCAATCGTTATATTTGTTAGCAACTTCTGTTTCAGAGTTGGAACCATTAGCATACCCTCTCTTACGTTTGTTGTTACCCATTTTCTTGGCTTGATATTCATCATTGTGCAAAGCAGAGTTAACAGCTTGAGACAATGCAAGTAAGTTGCCTAAAGAGTTGGCAAGACAATGCTGTTCAAAAGGATCAATGTAATCTCTAAACTGATTTCTCCAATACCACTTTGTAGGTGTTTGAGGGAAGATATGCTCAATCGAGATCTTGTCTTTCTCGTTCTTAGTAAATGCATTCCAATCGGTTAGTTTTGAAACGAATGTTTTTTCGAATAAGCTTCTTTCATATTCAAACAAGAAATATCTCAAATCAGACCAACTATAAAAACCGTCATTGTTTTTAAACAATGCATCCACTTTTGTGACGAAGGTTTCGACAGCTGATTCTTTTTGTCTTTGGAATGTTTCTTCGAGAGTTGATGTAATTTCATCAATGCTCTTTTCGCTCTTATATAACTCTCGAGCAAAATTGTAGGCAACTGTACTTTGATAGCTTGCTTGCCATTTTGCCATACGGAAGAATACAAAGATTGATTTCTCAATTACTTTATAAAGAGCGATTCTTTGAGGAGCGCTTACTCCTTTAGCGGCCATCGATGCCACCACTAATGTTCTGTAGTAGTTAATGCCAATACGATTAAGTTTTCTAATCCACTCAATCTCATCGGGATTTAATTCTGGATTTTGTTCAGGATTAAATGAGTAATACCAGAACTTAGCCAAAGACTTAAGCGAAGCCACGTAGTCTCTAATTTCTGTAGGATCTAGCAAGTCTGTTGTCTCTAAAGGATTTTCTTCTTCAACTAAATCGCCTTCTGCGTTTTCACTTTCAATAATTTGTGTGTAACTTCTCTTTAATCCGTATACTGCTTTAGCAACAAAGCGGACTCCAAGAAGATCTTTTATATAGTCATCACCACTTGTACGAGAATATTTATAGAAGAGAGACCAATGGTTTCTCAAATATTCATCATCGTTAAGTGGTCTATTCTTATTTCTGCCTAATTCAAAGTAGACTTCTTTCCAGGCATCATTGATGTCTTTCCTCATTTTTTCTTTGTCATCCGCAGAAAGGATTTTATTGTTATAAATGGTTGTTAAATAGATTAATCTATTTTTAAGAATCTCGAGATTGGATAGTTTCTTACCACGATTATTCATTGTTTCAAAAGCAACAAACACATCAAAATCATCATCAATGTTATGGATATTGAATTGAAGCTTATTCACGAGTTTCTTAAAAACAGATTGTATTTCTTCTTCACCTTTTTCTTTATAAAGATTTTCAAGATGTTCGTCGAAATACTTCTTTGCTCGTTCAAGATTTAAGGTATAAAAAGTTTCTTCAATATTGCCTGATGCTTCTTCGTCTAAAACTACATGACGAAGATAATCAAATGATGGATTATCGGTTTCATAGCCAAATTTATATGCTTTTTGAATGTTTAAAGGCTTTTTAGACTCAACTACATATCTTTCCTTGATTGTGGCTAAATCATCGCCATTAAGGTACTCAATTCCGTGTTTTTCCGCTAAGCGAAGAATAGCACTAACAAAAATAATAAAAGTTGTTAGCCTTTGTTGACCATCAACTACGTGATATGGCTTGTAGCTTTTGTCATCTATAATCCACTTCTCTTCTGACCAATTTTTAATATCATCTTTCTTAAGTTCTTTTAAAGAAAGCATGCCTGTATAGTGATTTCGATCATCGCCTAAATTAATGAGATCGTCCCAAAAGTCATCCAATTGAGATTCACCCCATGCATAACCCCTCTGATAGTCAGGAATTCTAAAAATTTTTTTAACAAATAAATCTGATAAGGAAACTAGTTCGTTCATAGTAATCTCCTTTTTACTTTTTAATTTCGATTAATTTAAAGCCATTCATTTTTTTCATTCTTTCAGAAATGAGAGGAGCTTTAAAATCTTTAAAATCTATTTCATATGTATCGTCTATAAAAGTGAAGTAAGTGTTGTTTCCACGAATCCTTTTTGTCCCTTTTTTATAAAGGATTCCAACTTTCCCATCAAGTATCTCTTGCTTGGAAATTGTGCCTAGAAAGGAAACATAATATTCACCATTTTTCACATTTATCGAAATGCAATAATATACATCGGTGACAGATTTGCTTTTGTGGAGTTGAACGCTCGGAATAATTTGAATTAATACCATTTTCTTTCATTTTGTGTTCATTGGCATTATTGTATAATTTATTGATTATAAATCAATGTTTATATAGCTTCATTTTCACAAACTAGTTCTGTTTGATCCATGATGAGTTGAACTGACTTATCGTAGTTATTTGGTTCTTTTGGATCATCGGGTGGATACTTATACTTCTTAAGTAGTATCTTGATTTCAAACCTTATTTTAGCTCTAACTGAATCACGAATATTCCAGTCGATTGTGGTGCTCGATTTAATTTTTCTCGTTAACTCTTTAGCAATCTCTTTTAGCACATCAGTACCCATGACTTCTTTTGCGGTCATGTTTGAAGATAGTGCTTCATAGAAAGCATATTCATCTTCAGAAAGTCCTGAATCCTTACCTGCCTCCGTTGCTTTGGTAAGTGACTTTGCTAATTCTATTAACTCTTGAATTACCACAGTGGAATCCACTAGGCGAGATTGATATTTATGGAGTGCTTCTTCAAGTAATTCAGAAAACTGACGTGATTGGACAATGGTTCTTCTTGCGATCGCTCTTAGTTTTCCTTCAATTAAACGCTTTAATAACTCGATTGCCACATTCTTATGTTTCATTTTCTTGAATTCATTTAAGAACTCTTCAGATAGGATTGAGATATCAGGTTTATTGAGGCCGATTTCCGCCATGATATCGATGACTTCTTTGGATTCCAGGGACTCTGAAATGAGTTGATTTAATTCAGCATCGAGTTGATCGATCGTTTTCTTTTTACTCTCATCAATTGAAAGTTTAATAATCCCAGCTCTAACTGTTTTAAAAAAACCAATTTTAATATTGTACTTTGCGGCTTCATCAGTAGTTGAACAGAGTGAATAAGCCTTAGATGCCTCGCTCACTACTTTGAGATAATCATTCTTGCGTTCTTCACCCAAACCTAAAACATAGTCGATTGTTTCCATGATGGCCTTAAGCTTTATGCTATAACTATCACCAAAGTATTTGGAATAATCGTGATGATGGAGCATATCTTCAATCACGCCGATTTTTTCGAGCATGAGATCAATGGCTAATTGAGTGTCAACACCAGTCTTATCTCGGTCATCATCGGTATATTGTGATAATGCTTTCTTTAAACTCTCCGCAATACCAATGTAGTCAACAATTAACCCGCCTTGCTTTTCTCTAAACACGCGATTTACACGTGCGATGGCTTGCATTAAGTTATGACCTTGCATTG
>JAEZSD010000055.1 GCA_023422095.1 Bacillota bacterium | reverse complement strand
CTTCCTGCTGAAGATTACATCACAACACTTGAAATTAATGATATCGATGATTTCACTATCTGTGTTTTCAATGATCTTCACATCTCAGTGTTAACTAATTTAACTGATGAGATTGCTTATTATGAAAAATGTTTAATAAGCAATGGCGGGATACTTCCTAGTTTAATTGTTTTAAATGGCGATTCTTTTATGGGTGCGACTAAATCTCAAATCGAACGTTTTTTCGATTGGATCGATAGTAAAAACATACCTTTTGCATATGTATATGGTAACCATGATTTGCAAGGTACATATTCAAGCACGTTTATTGATGAGATGGTTAAAAGTTGTGAACATTCAGTTTTGCTTAATTCATTAAATGATAATGTTTTTGGCGATAGTAACTATGTTCTTAATATCGAAGAAATAGGCACACCAAATACATTGAAATGGCAACTTTATTTCTATGATAGCAATACATACTATGGCGTTGATTATGACGTAATACACGAAGATCAAATCGCTTGGTATGAAAAACAACAACAAGCTCTTGAAGACACAGGAACTCCCGACATACCTTCATTGACTTTTATGCATATTCCTACCGAAGAATTTGAAGAAGCCTACGACATCATTGGCCAAAATGTCACTAGTGGATATGATGGCACTGATACTGAAAGTCTATGGTACATGGGGGAATCTATATCTTGGGGATATCAAGAAACCGATTTCTACGAAACGATGCAAGAACATGGCAATAACAAAGCCATTATCGTTGGCCACGACCACGTTAATCTTACTGATTGGCATTACGATAAAGATGGCGATTCTTTGGATAACATGATGCATCTGATTTTCGGTTTAAAAACTGGAAGAGGCATTTACCACGATACGAGAATCATGGGAGCCTCTTTCTATACCTTAAAAGATTCCAATGAATTTGATATTAAATGGATGAATGTTCCTTATGAAGACGATGCATTCGAAATCACTCCAGAATATCTCGTCGGCTTAGGAGAAGGGGCAATATCATGACAAAGTTGTTTTCAAGCATAAAGGCCAAAAAAATCACCTTATTATTCCTATTTTTCGTTGCTTCAATATCTACAGCCTATGGCTGGTTCCTATTCGTTCCAGTCATCACCAACTATGGAAGAATGTTGGCAACATATTTCCCAACTTTTTTCACTTTTGGTGTCCCTCTATTTAGTTTCTTTATGTTGTGGATGTACTGGCATACCTACAACGTTGCTAATAGACATCGCATTTTAAAAATTTACTCTATTACCTTAGTAGTTTTGATGGGTCTATGCATTCCGTTTCACATTTTATCCATTGGTCTATCCTTTGGATGGAATGGCATCTATGGAGTTTTAACCCCCCTATTTCCATATGATGTTCTAGTAAAGATGGTCCTATATCTTACCATTGGCATTTATATCCTTACTTATGTTATTCGAAATGGAGAATTAGCTTTAGTCCCTTTGACAGTTAAAAACCCTCTACGAAGGAGGGCCTTTGTCGCAATGGGATTTGTATCTGCTTTTACATCTTATTTCTTTGGGGCATTTTTCCAAGTATTCTTCATCCTAGATACATTCGATTCAAACTGGTATGGAATGGTTCCCGCGATACTACTTTTCCTGCTTCCACTGGTTTCATTTATATTATTTGTTTTCTACCGTCACCAAAAAGACGAAACCACAAAGCAAAAAGTGTATTTTTATAGTCTTGTTTCCATGATGTTATCGACATTGGTTTTGTTGCTGTGGGTGCTAATTGCTGTCTTGATTAATCCTTATCTTTTCCCTCAATCACTTAGCAATTTTTATATGCTCGGTTATGCGGCAAAAATGCCGATTGGATTTTTCTTAATTATCATCATGCTTTTCGTTGAATATTTAATTAGCTTTCTACGATATCGCAAGAGATATTTGATGAAAAAAGATGAAAAATAAAACAAAAAGTCTTTACCTTTTTCGAATATTCCTACTTTTGAGCATTATTTTAAATGCTTTTATTCTTATCAACGCCTTTATTCCAGGAGACGATAGTGCTGTTGCCTCTTTTTGGGTGGCAGATATTTTTGCTAAGATAATAAACTTTTTAAAAGCAGACACAATCAATAGCGGAAATATTGAATCATTTACATATGTAATTAGAAAATTGATTGGTCATCTTGGATTATTTTTGATTGATGGGACTTTTGTTGGTCTCACATTCTATATTTATAGTTTGAGACACAAAAATCCAAACTTTTGGTTTTCTACTCTTTATATCTTTCTTACTGGTGTTTTTGTAGCATCGTTTAGTGAAATGATTCAGATTTTTATACCAGGTCGAGTAGGTTCAATTAATGATTTCCTGATCGATTTGGGTGGATATTTATTAGCATTAATTGTTTTGTTTCTTATCTTTTTGTTAAAGCAATCAAAAAAGAAATCTTCACAAATATAAAAAATTGGATCAATGGTTTAGGCAATTCTTTTTCTTTTTATAGAAAGGCAAATCCTTAATCCTTCTATATTTTGCAAAAAATAAGATATCTGTGAAGGGAAATTTTACTAAGCAGTAAGTCACAAGCAAGCTCAAAGCAAAAAATAATAGTGAACCACCGACCACAAGAAGATGTTCGTACCATTCATATGATGGAGGAAGAGTAAAATAAGAATAAATCAAACGTATAAAATAGACATGAACTAAATAAAAGGGCCCAGAATATTTACCGAGTGAAGAAATTTTTCCTATCAGAGAATGTTGAAGAACAAATTTCGCTATTTGATAGAAGAAGATAACTCCCATAATGGTGGATATGCATCGCCAGAAGATTTCAAGAAATGAACCAGAGAGTCCCTGAAACCAGTTGTTTTGATATATGATTACAATACTTATCCATGTAATAAAAGAAAAACTAGTGATAAGCAAAGATAGAATTGATTTCTTTTTATTATCTTTAAAATATTTGGAAAAAATGGAAGTGGTAAAACCAATTACAACAACCGGAAAATAATATAGAAACATATCGCTCGATAGACATTTTGGTCCGATACCTTCAAAATTATGATTATATATGGCGATGAATACCCACATGTATGCCGCTAGTCCCACAAATACCAAAAGTAGACGACAGGCATCAAATTTTACTCCTTCCTTTTTGAACAAAAAATGAGATAAATAATGGAAAATGGCAATCGGTATATTGATGAAGCAGGCGGTTAAAAAATACCAATAGAAAGTATCAGTATATTCATATAAAATCATCATCCAATATCCAAAATTGTGATCATTAAATTGGTCAAGAGTCCAAATAGAAAAGCAAGTGAATAAATAAGCTGGAAGTAAATAAGTTATCAATGTTTTTAAAATGTATAAACATAATTCCTTTAATGAATCTGTCTTTTTAATGAAAAATCCACCTGTGAAAAAGAACAAACCTAAAGAAACGCTATAAGGAAGAGCAAAAAAGATAGTATTAAGAAAAGCATATTGACTGTAGAAGCGCTGAAAACAATGTGTCATGCAAATCAAAAACATCGCAAGTAGTTTCAGCAAATCAAATCGTGTTAAGCGAAATTTCATACAAATAGTATATTACATTCTTCCATTATTACCTCAATTAGTTAATTTTGGCATGAAAAAACCCTCCTTACTGACATTAGTTAGTCCAGTAAAAAGGGCACATTTCAAATTGCCAGCAATTGCCATTACACAATACCCTAAAAATCTCAATTGCCATTACACAGAGGTTTTGTTCAAAAGTAATAAAAAAAGAGGATTTTTGCTATAAAAACTGCAATTTTCCTCTTAATTTATATAGATTCCGAACTTAAGATTATGCTTAGTCTTTATTATGTAGTAAGGTTCCTGCTCAACA
>JAEZSD010000044.1 GCA_023422095.1 Bacillota bacterium | reverse complement strand
CCTAAGCATTTTGGTTCTTTATTACAAGTAATAACGATATCTCCAGGAATGATGTCATAGGTTTTTTCATCAAGAGCCACTAATTGACCTTGATAGTCGTCGCGAGCAATAAGCTCTTTTTTTGATAATTTATCAGCGTCGTACATATGAAGTGGTTGGCCGGTCATGAGCATGACATAGTTTCCAATATCCACAATATTATTGATACTTCTCACTCCCATACCCGTCAATTGTTCAACGAGCCAGGAAGGAGATTGTTTGGTGACAATACCACGAACTTCTTTTCCGGCAAATTGGGTGCAGGACTTTGTATCTGAGCCAACCCTTAAGGATGTTTTGAAGTCAACAATGGGTTCAATTTCGGGAATCGTAACGGGACGAGAATAAATCGCTCCAATTTCGCGAGCGATGTTGAAAACAGATAACAAGTCTGGGCGATTGGCTAATACTTTAAGATTGAGGATGACATCGTCATAGCCGATATATTCTAAAACTTTTTCTTCTCCCACAGGGGCGTCCGCAGGCAATTCTTCAATGCCATCTTGTTGGGATTTACTTAAATATTTGCTATCGACACCTAATTCGAGCAGAGAGCAACACATTCCAGAAGAAGCCACCCCACGAATTTTCGCTTCTTTAATGACTAATTTAGGAAGTTTGGCTCCCACTCGGGCGACAATTACTTTCAATCCCTCGCGTGCATTAGGCGCTCCGCAGACGATTTGGCTAATGCCATATTTGGGGCCAAGGTCTACTTTTAAAACATGAAGATGATCGCTATCAGGATGAGCAACGCATTCTTTGATTTCACCGATGACTAAATCAGTTCCACTTGCCAATGTGACGACTTCTTCGACTTCGACACCAGAAAAAGTCAATTTATTGGCGATGTCTTTAGGGAATAATCCATCTAACGAGACAAATTGTTTAAGATTTTTAATACTTACTAACATATTACTTTTACCTCCTTGGCCTATCTCTTTTTGAATTGATGGAGGAAACGCACATCATTTTGATAGAACTTGCGAATATCATCAATTCCGTAGCGAAGAATCGCCACTCTTTCAATACCGATGCCAAAGGCAAAGCCAGAATATTGTTTTGGATCATAGCCATTTAATTCAAGGACGCGGGGATTAACCATTCCACCACCAAGAATTTCGATATAGCCGGTATCTTTGCACATCGAGCAGCCTTTGCCGCCACAATTCGCGCAAGTGATATCGATTTCAACGCTCGGCTCAGTAAAGGGGAAGAAAGATGAGCGGAGACGAATCTCACGTTTTTCGCCAAACATCTTCTTTACGAATAGTTCAAGAGTTGATTTAAGATTGCCAATATTGAGATTCTTGTCAATTGCTAGACCTTCAATCTGAGCAAATTGATGGGAATGAGTGGCGTCATCGTCATCGCGACGATAAGTTTTGCCAGGGCATATAATACGGATAGGTTGTCCTTTGGACTTTTGCATTTCACGAGCTTGAACAGGGGATGTATGTGTTCTCAACAATGTATTTTCATCAATATAAAAACTATCTTGCATATCGCGGGCGGGGTGATCGCGAGGAATATTTAATAATTCAAAATTGTTAACGTCACTTTCAACTTCGGGACCATCAGCCACGGTGTATCCCATGCCGAGAAATATATCTGTAATTTCATCGATGATGACATGGAAAGGGTTTCTTGCTCCGAGAGTTGCACCTCTTCCGGGAAGAGTAATGTCAATTGCTTCGCTCTGCAGTTTCTTATCTAATTCAAGAGAGGAAATAGTTTGATTCTTCTTATCTAATTCAGCAGCGATTTGTGTTTTTACTTCATGCATTTCACGACCAAAATCTTTCTTCTCTTCTTCTGGCAAAGTAGCGATGATTGAACCGAGAGAAGCTAGTTCACTTTTCTTAGCGAAATAACGGTTGCGGACAACATTGATCGTTTCCAAAGTATTGGCGTCTTTGATATCCAAAAGGGCTTGCTTTAAAATCTCATTTAATTTTTCGTTTTTCATAATTTGATTGCTCCTATAATATGGGCCAAATAACATGATTTAGTATATCACAAGACATACAAGAAATGTATTTCTTAGTATGAAAAAGCTATAAAAATCTCAAGGATTGGTCTATCCATTATTTAGGGAATAAAAAAATAGCCTTAGGCTATTCTTTCTTGAGAAAATCTTTTTACCAAATGACTGGCTCGCCTGAGACATAACGCCAGTGACGGCCATCAGTATTTGTGGTCTCGCTATAGAAGTAAACTTTCGATAGCATTTTTTTCAATGAATTGTTTAAGGAAGAAGGGAGCGAACTGCCTTCATAGAATATCTTCACATTCCAGGCCGCACCAGAGCAACTATTAGCAAAGATGGATTGAAGAGATACTGGAAGAATGATGCTGGTAAGATTCCAGCAATTGTTGAAGGCATTTTGACCAATCGAGATAACATTATCAGGAATATCAATCTTGGTTAGTGCTCCGCAACTATTGAAGGCGTTGTCACCGATTGTAAGTAAGTTGATAGACAAATTGACAGAGGCCAAATTGTAGCAGTAACGGAAGGCGTTGTCACCGATGCTCGTCACAGTATCGGGCATATCAATGGTGAGAAGATTTTGGCAATTTTCAAAAGCGCTATCGCCAATTTTTGTTAGACTTTCCGATAATTCGACTGAAGTCATAATATAGCAATTCTTAAATGCGTTTTCTTCAATTGAGGTCACGCCATCAGGAAGAGAGATGGATGTCAATTTATGGCAGTTTTCAAAAGTATTTGCTTCAATTTTTTCTAAACTTGTTGGAAGTGAAATAGAGGTTAAAGAGAAACAGGAAGAAAATGCCCCTTCTCCAATGCGAGTAACGCTTGAAGGAATATCCATATTTGTCAACTGGTTGCAAGCATGGAAAGCTTCATCACCAATCTCGGTCAAACTTCTAGATAAGGTGATTGATTCAAGAGAGGTGCAATTGTAGAAAGCTTCATCACCAATCTTTGTGATTGTGTTTGGCATATATAGTGTTTGAACATAATAGTTCTTAAAAGCTTCGTCAGCGATTTCAGTCACATAGGCTGAGTTGGTTCCATCAAAAATCTTGGTAGGAATAACAATCTCAGTTTCGTTGCCTTCATAACTTTGAATGGCAAATATATCATCTGATGAACTATATTCATAAGTGAAATCGCCAATCGTAGGAATACAATAAGGATTGATCGTGTCATAACAAGAATAGGTAATGACAACGTCGGCTAATGGGACTTGGTTGTTGGCGCTATTGTAAATTTTTAAAATTTCTGGCCCATCTTGGAAGAAGGAAAAAGATGATTGTTGGCTGTTTAGGGTGACGCCTTCGACTTCATAATCGATTTCTCCAGTTTCATCATTAAACCATCCATAAGATAATGAAAGACTTTCATTGTTTGAAAAATCGACTTCGATGGAAGTCATACCATTAATAGGTGTGACATTATAAAGAGCTGAATCAGCATTAAAGACACCCCAACTCTTTATGTTCGCGTTAGGATTATAGTTTGGTGAGAAATCAATGTTTCGATAACCAAATTTGATGACATTGCCATTCTCGGTAACAGCATCAAAATAGTCTTCTTGGTCGTCATTTCCACTATTATTTGGGTTCGCTGCTTTTGAGACTGCTTTAGCGATGTTTGATCTATTTTTCTCATTACCCAGATTGAGAACATACTTATCATTAGAATCATTATTATTAAAAGAGGCAAATGAAACATTGCCCATAGAAAAAGCAACATAAAGAGAACATAAAAGTCCAAGGGTGGTAATCGCGACTCCAGCAGTTTTCGTATTTTTATTCATGGACCTTCCTCCTTTAACCTTTTTTTCAACGCTTTTTGACGCGTTCGAAGGAAGATTTTAACACAAAAGAAAAAGATGTCAATCGATTTGCATAAATTTTTTTAATAATCAATATATCAGAGCTAAAAAATGTCCAAAATCACAAAATTTGGCTCAACTTGCTAATCTAATAAAAAAATGCGCGTATACGTGTACGTGGGAGATTTTGCTATTTTTTGAAATGATACATCAATATTCCCGCTGCTACAGAAACGTTTAAAGAGTCGATATCTTTCATCGGAATTGTGACTTTGATGTCGGCGAGTTCATTAACCTTTTGGCTTATTCCATGAGCCTCATTTCCTAAAACGAGAATAAAAGGTTCATGAATTTGTACTTCATCAAGAACACGAGAATCGTGAGATAAAGTGCTGGCGATAATCTTGTGTGAA
>JAEZSD010000034.1 GCA_023422095.1 Bacillota bacterium | reverse complement strand
TGGGATTCGAACCCACGACCTCTTGGTCCCGAACCAAGCGCACTACCAAGCTGTGCTACTTCCCGATTGTTTACGCTAGATCGTTTAGATCAAAAAGCGTCATCTGGTCAGTCTCATTGAGACCTTTCAAAACACCTAACTCTGTTAAATCGTTAACATTTGTGGTTGTTAATTTAGTCCGGCGAAGGAGATCCTCTTTAGAGAAGAATTGTCCATCTTTACGGGCTTCAAGAACAGATATGGCGTTGTTTTCTCCTAAACCATCAAGGGTGGTAAAAGGAGGAATGAGAGCTTTGTGTTCATGATCGACAATGAAGTCAGAAACATCCGATTTATATAAGTCAATGTTACTAAATTTAAAGCCTCTTTGAACCATTTCAAGAGCAATTTGCAAAGTGACAATCTGATCGGCTTCCTTTGGAGAAAGCTTGTCAGTTTTACTTTTGCTTTTCAATTTTAGCTCATCAAGACGATTAATGATAGCATCTCTTCCTTTGATCATGGCGAAAATATCGTATTGCTTAGAGCGAACGGAGAAGAATGTTGCATAATATTCCAGAGGATAATGAACTTTAAAATAACCCACTCTTATAGCCATTGTGACATATGCTACCGCGTGTCCCTTTGGGAACATGTATTTAATTAAATTACAAGAGTCAATGTAATATTGAGGGACTTTATTGGCTTTCATAATATCGACAAATTCGGGCTTGAGACCATCACCATGTCGAACGCTTTCCATAATCGAAAAACTTACCGCAGCGGGAATACCTTTATTAGTGAGATAAGTCATAATATCATCACGACATCCAATCACTTCTTGTAAGGTGGCCTTTTTTGAATTGATAAGACTTTCTGCATTGCCTTGCCAGACACCAGTTCCGTGAGACAAACCAGAAATAATAACAAGATCGGAGAATGTTTTGGGGTTGGTTTCTTCCAATATGCCACGGACGAAAGAAGTTCCGAATTCTGGAATACCTAAAGCGCCTGTTTTTGAGGCTAAATAATCGTTTTCCATTTTTAATGCTTTAGCAGAAGAAAATATTGAAAGGGTGTCTTTATCATTCATCGGGATGCTATCGACATCTACATTAGTCAATTTAAGCATCATACGTAAAGCCATAGGATCGACATGCCCGAGCAAATCAAGTTTTAAAACTGTATCATGAATAGAATGAAAGTCGAAGTGAGTGGTTTTCCATGTTGATTCTGGTTCATCGGCAGGATATTGAATAGGGGTAAAGTCATACACCTCATATTCATTAGGAATGACAACGATTCCTCCTGGGTGTTGGCCGGTAGTTCTTTTTACATCGATACAACCAGAGGCATAATAGGCAATTTTTGCCTTAGGATAAGTATTGGGATCAAGGCCTTTTCTTTCGATATAACCACGGGCAAAACCAAAAGCTGTTTTATCCTTCACTGTTTCAATTGTCCCAGCACGGAAGACATTGTTTTCTCCTAGTAGTTCTTTAGTGTAATCATGGGCTCTTGATTGGTAATCACGGGGAAAGTTCAAGTCAATATCAGGTGTTTTTTCAGCGTGGAAGCCTAAGAAAGTTTCGAAAGGAATGTTTTGTCCATCGTGGCTCATTTGTGCTCCACAAGTTGGACATTTCTTTTCTGGTAAATCATAGCCAGAACGATATTCCGGCATCGTCTCACTTGTCCATTCCAAATGATGGCAATGGGGGCAGAGGTAATGAGGTGGCAAAGGATTGACTTCAGTAATACCCGCCATCGTCGCGGCGAAGGAAGAGCCAACAGATCCACGAGACCCAACAATATAGTCATCATCTTGAGTCTTCTTAACGATTTTATGAGCAATATAATAAATAACTGAATAGCCATTGGAAATAATACCATTTAACTCAGTATCAAGACGGTCTTGTATTGATTTTGGCAATGGGTTTCCATATAGTTCATGAGCTTTTTGATAGCATAAGTCGGTGAGCATCTTTTCAGAGTTCTCAATTTTTGGGGGATAAAGTTTATCATTCGGGAGAGGCACTAAAGGGGTAATCATATCTGCGATTTTA
This sequence comes from Bacillota bacterium, assembly GCA_023422095.1. GTDB lineage: Bacteria > Bacillota_I > Bacilli_A > RFN20 > CAG-826 > JAAYDH01. The sequence continues at coordinate 3,430 of JAEZSD010000034.1, read as the reverse complement.
TTGGTGTTGGTCACAGTGATTTCGTAGGCCTTTTCTTTCCCTAAAAATGACATGCAATCAAGCATCTCTTTGGTAGTGCGATAATGTTGGCTAGGATTGTCAAAAGGAGGAATTCTATTACGAGAATACGGATTGAGAGCGTGATTGACACCCCCTAATCCCTTCGCTGAAATATAAATATCACGATAAATCTTTTCTTTAGGGGTTAAATAATGGACATCGCCAGTAGCAACAGTGATTTTTCCGATCTCTTCAGCGGTATCTACGATATCTTGAACGTATTTTTTTACAGCTTCTTCACTCAATTCACCCATATTCACTAAGAAGGAGTAGTTTTCCAGTGGTTGAACTTCGATGTAGTCATAAAAAGACATAACTTCTTTCAAACGTTGTGCATTATAGTACCTGGCCGTACGGAAAACTTCACCATTAAAACAGGCTGAACCAATAAGAAGGTGGCTTCGTAATTTTTCGACTTCTCGACGAGGAATCTTTGGAACTTCAGCTAAATATTCAATATGGGATAATGAAACCATCTTATAAAGGTTCTTCAGACCAATTTTGTCTTGAGCCAAAACAACGATATGAACCGGATAGATATGTTTCAATAGAGATGGAGGGGTAACAAGTTTCTGTAAGTCAGCATGCGTATTTATACCATGCTTGCGAATAAGGCGAGAAATCATGGGTTGAAAAACATCATTCAAAACTTGGGCATCGTAATCGGCTCGGTGAGCTGACTCTTCTTCATATTTGACTTCTAGGTTATTACATAACGCGCCAAGAGTGTGTCTTTTACTTTCAGGAAATAAAAACCTAGAAAGTGGAAGTGTATCAATAATTGAATTGCTTAAAGGTGGCAATCCTAATTTTTTAAGTGATTCTTGTAAAAAGGAAATATCGAATTCAGCGTTGTGGGTAACCAAAATTGCATCATCAATAAAATCTAATATTTCTTTCATGACATCTTTAATTAAAGGTTTGTCTTTTACCATGTCATCATTGATACCGGTAATTTCGGTAATGTGGCGGGGAATGGAAAAACCAGGATTGATTAAAACATCAAAATGAGAGGTTACTAAACCATGTTCCACACGAACAGCTCCAAATTCAATAATACTATCATAACGAGAACTTAAACCGGTGGTTTCTAAATCGAGAACAACATATTTTGCCTTGTTTAAAGGGATATTTACGGGGTTTTTAATGTAAATAAGCTGATCATCAACCATATAGAGTTCAGCGCCATATATCATCTTTAAGCCATTCTTTTTAGCGGCTTTTTGTGCATCAGGATATCCCTGAACAACAGCGTGATCGGTGATAGTGATTGTCTTATGTCCAAGCGCTTTTGCATAACGGCAGTAGTCATCCATGCTGGTAATACCATCCATGTTTGACATTGTACTATGGAGATGAAGTTCAACTCTTTTGACCTCTTCATTATCAGGAGCAATTAAATCGGGAGGAAGTGGATCGATGTAGTGAACTTTTATCGTGACTTCTTTGGTAAAATTATCGGCATAAGCAACTCCGCGAACACGGACGTTAACACCTTTATCCAGCAATTTGATTGTTTCAGCGGGAATCTGTTTATTTTCATAAGCACTAACCATGATTGCTCCATCAAAGTTATCAGCGACTCCAATCGTTATTTTTTTTGAATCCCCAAACTCGCGTATTTCGATTGAAAAAATTTGTCCGGAGATATCAACGTTACCCGAATTTTCATTTATGGAATCAATGCGTTCAATCGGCTCATAGTTACCACGGCGATTCAATCTAGCGCGGCGTCTTTCCTTTGCCATTTCTTCGGCGTTTCGTTTCATGATATCTAAATAAGCAGCTTCTACTTGTTCTTTAAGTTCTTTTCGCTCTTGTTCAACGATCTCTTCCGCGTCATTGCGATCGATAATCTCGGGTTTTTCAGAAATATCAATCATCGTCTCAACGGCTTCAATTTCGGCATTTTTGATGATTTTCTTCATCTGTTTTTGAGATACTTCAACATGTTCTTCATCAATAGGTTTAATGGTTTCGATAACCACAAATTCATAATTAATGAAGTTCAAAAATTCGCGGAAATCTGAAATCGATTGAGCGTATTGCTCTTTTTCACTCTCATTGAGGTATTCAATATATAAATGGTCTTGTTCGTCTCCAGACACAACTAAGTTATGAGGGAGTCGATATATCGTTTGATACCAGTCATCAAACAATGATAAGGCATCATGATAATTTGGTCTTACTAGGTATGAGAAACGGAGAGTGTAAGGATAGGAAATACTATTCAAACCATCTTGAAATTGTCTAAGCAAATAATATTTCCATGGTTTGGATTTAACAATGACCATGTCTAATTGCTTTTTTTCGAAGCGGTTGCGGCCAATCATTTCAAAGTCGATATCAAAATCATCGAGATTCTCGATACCAAGACTATTCAAAAAGCGCACCATCTTCTCATTCATAATTTTTAGATAATAAAGAGGAACACATCCTTAATTAATAAAACAAACATCAGAGCAAAGAGGACAATAATACCCACTGTGGAAACAATGTTTTTAACTTTTGAGGGGATTTCTTTTCTAGCAATCGACTCGAATATTACAACAAAAAGTTGCCATCCATCTAGACCAGGGAAAGGCAAAAGATTAATGATGGCTAAGTTAATAGAAATTAGACCCCAGAGTTGGAGGAATGAAACAAAGCCGAAATTTTGTAATGTTGATGTCGTGACAAAGCCAACAGCAATAATGCCTCCTACAGACTGAGGAGAAGTGAACAAAGAACCAATTCCTTTGAAGATAGCGAGGGATGACTCACCCATCAATTTCCAAGTATTTTCATTAGCTTGAGAAAAGGTATTCCAGTATTTATGGGAATAGAAAGATAATCCAATGTCTTCGAAATAACGATTGGGGGAATTAAGACTAGTCTTAGCTTCCAATACTATTTGAACAGGAGTTGTGCCGGATTCAGAATTTTCCGGATCCACATATTTTGAAATATTAAAAGTAACAGACACAACGTCTTCAGCAATGGGTACGATGTGATCTTCAAGATTATTAACATCATTAACAACTTCAGTATCAAGGTAAAATAAGTAGTCATTCCAATTAAGCTGGGAATAGCTGCTCATTGAGCGAGATAAAACCACGAAAACGGGAACATTTGTCGATTCTTCGGTAATCACATCAAAATAAGTATAATAAGCAGTTTCGGGATTTTTGTCGACGACGTAGATGGGAGCATCTTCGCCAAAGGTCTCGCTATCGAGATGGATAAGATTATCACTGACCAAACCGGCGTTAGCCGCGATTGAAGTTTCGGAGACGACTAGATGGCTGGCGGAGATACTGGTTTGCATAAAGCAGGATTCGGAGACAAAAAAGACGAGAAGGGCTAACAAAGCATTCATCGTTACTCCCGC
>JAEZSD010000010.1 GCA_023422095.1 Bacillota bacterium | reverse complement strand
GCGGCCAAAAAAGCCGGAGAAGATATTAGCGTGATATTCGCAAAAGCAAAGGAAATCGCCGCTAAAAATTTGCAAAAAGAGAACGAATTGAAGGAATTAGAAGAAAAAATATTCGACTTTATGTCTGCCCTTCCAAACATTCCAGATGATGATTTAGTGGGTGGAGGAAAAGAAAACAATCGAGTCGTTCATGTTTTCGGTGAAAAACCAAACTTTACATTCAAAATCAAAGACCATGTTGAATTAGCTACTTCTCTTGGACTTATTGATTACGACAGGGCAAGCAAAATTTCTGGACGTGGAACTTGGATTTATACAAACCTTGGAGCACAGCTTGAATGGGCTCTATTAAATTTCTTCATCTCTGAGCATTTAAAAGATGGTTATGAGTTTATACTACTTCCCCATTTATTAAATGAGCAATCTGGATTCGTCGCTGGTCAATTCCCAAAATTCCGCGAAGACGTCTTCTGGCTCGACGGAGTGGAACCAAAAAAATTCTTGCTTCCAACCGCTGAAACCGGTCTCGTCAATCTTCATCGTGATGAAATTCTTAAAGAAGAGGATTTACCAAAGAAATATTTTGGTTATACTCCCTGCTATCGTAGAGAAGCTGGCTCGTATCGCACTGAGGAAAGAGGAATGATTCGTGGTTACCAATTTAACAAAGTTGAAATGGTCCAATACACAAAACCAGAAGACAGTGATAAAGCCTTTGAAGAATTGGTTAATAAGGCGATGTCTCTCGTTAGCAAATTAGGGCTACATTTCCATGTTAGCAAGTTAGCCGCCGGCGACATCTCTCATTCAATGGCCAGAACCTATGACATCGAAGTTTACATTCCAAGCATTGATATATATAAGGAAGTCTCCTCTGCTTCTAACGCTCGCGATTATCAGGCCCGTCGTGGCATGATGCGCTATCGCGACAAACAAACAAACAAGACCAAATATCTTCATACTTTAAATGCTTCCGGACTAGCAACTTCTCGTATTTTCCCAGCTCTTCTTGAACAATTTCAACAAGCGGATGGGTCGGTCAAAATTCCCGAAGTCCTCCAACCCTTTATGGGCGGATTAAAGGTTTTAAAGCCTGTCAAATAAACCATAAAACATTAAAAGAGACTGATTAAACAGTCTTTTTTGATATCCAAAATTTTCTACTTCATATTCATTATAAATAATGACTTATGCTATAATAACTTTGCCATCGCGATGAGTATCTGCGAACCAGGTCAGGACAGGAATGTAGCAGCCTTAAGCTATTTATTCATGTGCGGTGGTTTTTACAAATGACAATAGAAGAAAAAAATATGAGACTTGCTTTGAAAGAGGCAAATAAAAGCATTCTCGTTGATGAGGTTCCTATTGGCTGTGTGATTGTTAAAAACAATCAGGTTATTGCTCGTGGTCATAATTTACGTGAAACCAGCAACGACCCTACCGGCCACGCAGAGATAATTGCCATTAGAAAAGCGAGCAAAAAATTAAAGAGTTGGCGTCTTGAGGGGTGCGATTTGTATGTCACCATTGAACCATGCATTATGTGTTCTGGAGCGATTATTCAATCACGAATTCAGCACGTCTATTTTGGGGCACCAGACCCCAAAGGAGGAGCTTTCGGATCATCAATTGATGTTCTAAAAGCCATCAAAATTAACCACCACCCAGATGTCACTGGAAGTATTCTTCTCGAAGAGTGCTCTCAAATTATCAAAGACTATTTTAAAAAGAAAAGGAAAATTAAAGATGAATAAGAAACTATTACTAGTCTTAATCGCCACCTTCCTTATCACATCCTGTGGAGGATCAAAGGATGACTATATTTATGAAGGTCCCGACTCGGTCGATATCGAGATTTTTAATTATGAGAATAACACTGCGCTTCAAGAGGGTTTGGGTACAATTTTTACTATCAACGAACAATCAATTTCTGAACAGACTCTCGCGACATTTTTATCTTTAATTGGATCAAATGATTTTTATGCTAATAGGGTGATTCACACCCAGAAGAACCAAGTCTTATATCCGGACCCCGAAGATGCCAATAATGTCAATTCTCATAGAGATGGTGATGTTGATTATCAAATCGTTAATACTCTCACCCGTGATAACAGCACTATCTCAATAACTGGGACCTCAGTTCTTCACGACGAGAAGTGGATAACTAATGAGCTTGATCCAAATGTTTTAGACCACACTTCAATTAACACAACTGGGGCTTATTCGCTTCAAGTCTCGACTGATGGAGAATCCTTTGTTGAATCTTATGATTATCTTAACGATTTATATGATCAAAACACTCAAACGGGATATGATAATTATCAATATTACACGAAGACCAATCTCACCAATTCAAGCGATATTTCAAATCATCTAATCACCACTATTGATTATGTCAATGAACAAAACGAAAACCTTTCAATCGATAATAGATTCGATGTTTCTTTTACCGCTTCTCGAAACCTCACTTCTTTTGAAGTGTTATATGAGGCGAAGTCTTCTCGCGCCACTATGGATGAAGATATATTAGAGGTCACTTACTTAATCGATATTCAAATTGCAGAAGGAATGATTGTCAACTCCACTTACCTTTATACCGAAATTGAAAAAGGCAGCAGTGATTTTCTCTTAAAAAAAGTAGAAGATTCGAGACAATATTTTGTTGTTTAAAACAAATTTATGATGATTAAACTTGGATTTATTTCCAAGTTTTTTTATTATATGTGTAAGTATGTTAAACATCCGGCGCGCGAAAAAAGAAAATATTCAACGTTTTACACCATCTATTGAAGAAGGTCTTTCTTCCTTGCAAGTCAATAATCGATATAAAGAAAAACTCAACAATAAAACAAAAGCCGCAATTGGAAAGAGTTATACTCAAATTGTTTTTGATAATGTCTTTAGCTTTTTTAATATTGTCCTTTTTATCATTGCGGGACTTATGATTTGGGCTGAGGCATATTCTGGATTATTTTTCCTTTTTGTTCTTATCCCAAATATCTTTATTGGATTATATCAAGATATAAAAGCCCGCGTTCTAATGGGCAAGTTGCACTTGATTACTCAGCCAAAAGCTATTGTTATTCGAGACAAGAGCAAACTGACAATCGATACAAAAAAAGTTGTGCTTGATGACATTCTATTTCTCTCTCGTGATTCTCAAGTTTGCGCTGATTGTATTTTGCTTGATCAAACCCTAATTGTTAATGAATCCATGCTCACCGGAGAGTCAAACGATATTGTTAAACAACCTGGGGATTTGCTTTATTCTGGCTCGTACGTAGTCAGCGGACGAGCATATGCACGTGTAGACAAAATTGGAAGTGACAGTTACATCGAAGGTCTTCAACAAGCCGCTAATAAGTTTCGCCGATCACCTTCTCAAATTCTTCGGTCTTTAAGAAGATTATTCCTTGTCGTTGGTTCACTTGTCATACTTATCGGCTCTTTAACTGCATTGACATATTGGCTATTAGGCAATTTCGATTCGATTGAGTCAATTAAAGATTCGATCGATAATATTTCTGGTTCCATGGTATCAATGATACCATCCGGACTTTATCTTTTAACATCCGTCGCTTTAGCAGTGGGAGTCATTGCACTGGCAAAGAAAAAAGCTCAAGTTCAAGACTTTTATTCTGTGGAAATGTTAGCAAGAACAAATGTTCTTTGCATTGATAAAACAGGTACGATTACCGATGGAACAATGCAAGTGAAATCATTATTCCCTTTTGGCGGAAGAGAAAAAGATGAAATTGCCCAAATTATTTCCAATGTTCTTATCGCGACGAAAGATGATAACGCTACAGCTAAAGCGTTACGGGCCCATTTCACTTATGATTTGTCAGCCGGGATTAACGAGGCAATTCCTTTTAATAGCGAGAACAAATATTCGGCTGCTTCCTTTAAAGGTGGCAAGACCTATGTAATAGGTGCTATAGAATTCCTTGATTTAAATAATAAAAAAAGCGTTTTATCGAAATCTGAAGAATATACTTCGCTCGGATACAGAGTCCTTGTAGTTGGAGAAACATCTTCTCCAATTCATAATTCACATTTATCTGGAACTATCACACCATTAGCAATCGTGGTTTTGCAAGATAAAATCCGTCCAAACGCCGCTCAAACCTTTAAATGGTTTAGAGACAATAATGTCGCCATCAAAGTTATTTCCGGGGACAGCGCTTCCACTACCAGCGAGATTGCTCGCCAAGTCGGAATTCAAGGATCTGAGAATTTCATTTCTCTTGAGAACATGACCCTTGAAAACGTTAAAGAAGTAGCCTTGTATTACACAGTTTTTGGTCGAGTTACCCCTGAACAAAAAGAAGTTATTATTGAGACTTTAAAAGAGAACAAAAACACTGTTGCTATGACAGGTGATGGCGTGAATGACATTCTTGCCCTTAAACGTGCTGATTGCTCTATAGCAATGGCTTCCGGAACAGATGCAGCGAAAAATGTTTCTCATATTGTGTTAATAGATTCAGATTTTTCTGTTCTTCCCGATGTTGTTGGAGAAGGAAGAAGAGTAATTAACAATCTCCAAAGAACGGCCTCTTTGTTCCTTGTTAAAACTTGCTTTGCGGTATTCTTCTCTATTTCATTTTTATTGGCCTCTCTCATTCTTAAAAACAAAGACATTCAATATCCATTTACCACGAATAATATGTATATTTGGGAGATTCTTTCTATAGGAATTCCTGCTTTCTTCCTATCCTTGCAAAAAAGCCAGGGAATTATTGAAGGATCGTTCATTAAGAATATTTTGAGAAAGGCTATCCCTGCTTCTATTTCGATAATTGTTCCGGTTGTTTTGGTCTTTTTACTCTTAATATTACAGGCCAATGGAATTGTTACTGGAGTTCTTTTCGATTATGTCGGTGGGCAATTTTTGTCGACTTCCTCAAGCGCAACCACCATGTGTGTGTTGATTTACACAATCATGAGTTTTGTGGTGTTGTTTAGGGTGTGTTCTCCTTTTGATAGACATCGTAAAATTGTGTTTAGTGTTCTTTCTAGCGCGGCGGTTTTATGTTTAATAGGTTCAGGCCTCTACACATACTTAACTTCTTCGACTGATCCCATATTAAATATTAAGTTTTTATCAATGTCAGGAACAAATTACTTTGTAACTGGCTTGTTAATTTTATTCTCAGCGAGTATATATATTATTTCGATATATTTTTCAAAACAGTGGAAGGAAGCAAAAAAAGATGATTAAAGTTAATGACGAAGTAAAAAAGGCATTGAAAGAAGGCCTTCCAGTTGTTGCCTTGGAAAGCACTATTATTTCTCATGGGATGCCTTATCCAAAAAATGTGGAAACCGCTTTAAAGGTCGAACAAGCGATTCGCGATAATGGAGCTATTCCTGCCACCATTGGTATTATTGATGGAGTCGCTGTTGTTGGAATGACACCCGATGAAATTGAACAGTTCGGTAAAAGAAAAGGGATAGTGAAAGTTTCACGTCGTGATTTACCTGTCGTTTACGCCAAGAAAATGTGGGCTGCAACCACCGTTGCTGCCACAATGATAATAGCCAACCAAGCCGGTATTGAAGTCTTTGTCACAGGCGGAATTGGTGGTGTTCATCGCCACGCTGAAACAACCATGGATATTTCTGCTGACCTGCAAGAATTAGCGAAGACTGATGTCACTGTTGTTTGTGCTGGAGCAAAAGCAATTCTCGATCTTCCTTTAACCTTAGAGTATTTGGAGACCATGGGCGTTCCTGTCCTTGGCTATAAGACTAAAGAATTACCAGCCTTCTACACCCCACATTCCGGGCTTGGTGTTGATTACGAAATCTCAAACTGTAAAGAAGCCGCTGAAATTATCTATCATAAGCGCCATAATCACCTTGCCGGGGGAATATTGATTACAAATCCAATCCCAGAAGAATATGCAATGGATGCCAAAACAATTAATGATGCAATTAAAAAAGCTCTTTTTGAAGCCGATAAACTCGGCATTAAGGGAAAGGAAGTAACGCCTTTCTTGCTTAAAACAATTGTTGAGTTAACTGGAGGGGACTCGCTCGAATCAAATATCCACTTAGTTATTAATAACGCAATCCTCGGAGCGAAAATCAGTAAGGAGTACATCCTTTTAAAATGAAAACAGAACATCGGCTAGCAGAAACATTAAAATCATTGATGGCGGAGGTTCCTCTGGACTCAATTTCAGTGACAATGCTTTCAGAACGATGCCATATTAATCGCCAGACTTTTTACTATCATTTTCACGACATCTATGATCTTTTAACTCTCGTTTTTCTTGATGAAAGTATACCTAAGGCCGAAGAAGCTACAAATATCAAAAAGTTGGTTAAAATTATCTACTCTTACTATACGGCAAACAAAAATTTTATTGATGCTACTTTGTCTTCCGCAGGGAAAGAACTATTTCAAGAATTCATCTATAACATCACCTATCAAAATATTCTTCGCTTTATCGAGGATATCCCCGAAAGTAAAAAGCTCAAATTGAATGATAGGAAAATCATCACTCGTTTTTACGCACTGGCTTACTCAAATTCCATCGTTTATTACCTTTCCACCTATAAGAGCAAATCTCTTGAAGGATTGATGACCTGCTTCTGTTTTGAAGATGATGAAAATTTGAAAAAAGCAGTGCGAAACTTTAGTAAAATGAGGAAAAAAACCCATGATTGACTTTAATTATGAAATGAAGACCCAACTCTATTTTGGCAAAGGAAAAGCCCAGCTCATAGGAGACATCCTCCATACCAAAAATGCAAAAAAAGTATTGATTATAACTGGCCAATCTTCAGTTAAAAAAAGTGGTCTATTAGATGTTGTTATTTCATCTTTAGATAAGCACAATATTGAGCACTTAATTCTTGAAGGAGTTCGACCAAATCCAAATTTAGAAGTGGTTTATAAGGGTCTTGAAATGGCTCGTATTTTCAAACCTGACTTTTTGTTGCCAATCGGAGGTGGTTCAGTCATCGACACCGCAAAATTAATTTCAGTAGGTTATTATTATGATGGAGACTGTTTTGATTTTCATCGATATCTCGCCAAACCAACTAGGGGCTTGCCTATTGGAGTGATTCTTACTATTTCGGCTGCCGGAAGTGAGATGTCAACATCATGTGTTATACAAGATGATAAAACCTTAAATAAAGCCGGTTTCAATTCTGACCATGTTCGACCTGTTTTTGCTATTGAAGATCCAGAGTTAACTTTTTCTGTTAGCCCCACTCAAACAGCATATGGGGTTGTTGATATCATTATGCACACACTTGAGAGATATTTATCCCCATCAAGCGATAACGAAATTGCCGATGGGCTTGCGGAAGGACTTTTAAGAACAATTATCAAAGCCGGGCGTATTGTAATGGGAAATCCAAACGATTACCAAGCTCGTGCGACACTAATGTTGGCTTCTACTTTGTCACATAATGGAATTACCAGTATTGGGAAGAATTATTCCATGCCCGTTCACCAACTCGAACACGCTTTAAGCGGAGTATATCCTCACGTTGCTCACGCAGCAGGACTAGCCATTTTATTCCCCGCCTGGGCTAAAGAGTATCTCCAATACGATATCGATAAATTTGATCAACTAGCGAGAAATGTACTTGACTCTCATTTGTCTGATAAACTTGCAAATGCTAAAAAAGGTGTGGCAATATTAGAAGAGTATTTCGACTTTCTCAATATGCCTAAATCATATAAAGATTTAAACATCGAAAATGCCGATGTCGAACTATTGGTAAAAATGTTTTCAAATGATGGTACACGGATCGTTGGCCATCACGCTAAACCAATTGATCAAGAAATGGCCCTAAAGATTTATAGGAGCTGTTTCTAGAAAGGATTTTATGAAAAAAGAAGATATTACAGGGCTATTTGTATGGCTACTTATTCTCGGTGGAGCTGCTGCTTATTTTTTCTTCGGCATTCGACCTCAAGCAAATAATTCATTTATTTTTCAGGAGACCAATTGGGTCGTTTATGTATTGTTTTTCATCGCCGCGGTGGTTGTTGGAGTAATTGTTAACGCAATTATTTTTGAAATTGCTCATGTTTTGGGCGCCAAAGTTGGAAGATACAACATTGTATCGACAAACGTTCTCGGTTTTACCTTTTATAAGGAAGATGGAAAAAGAAAATTCCACTTTTCCCATTTTGATGGTTTAACAGGAGAGACTAAAATACTGCCAAAAGATAATGCCAAGAAAGAACCTAACCCCACGGCATTTTTGCTCTACGGTTCGCTCTTCTTCGGAGTGGAAATTGTCCTTGTTATCTTCGCTTTCCTTTTTATTACCACATCGCCTAATAAAACCGATTTGGCGGTTGATATGGCTTATTTCATTCTTACCATTGGAGTTACCGGAGCGGCTATTCTATTCTACAACATTGTTCCTTTCCGCCTTGATTCACTCACCGATGGTTATCGCCTTCGCCTTGTTGGATCAAGAAAAAACCGCCGAGCCTTTAATCAACTACTTATCACTGAAGTAACTGGTCAAATTTCAAAAGAACAGGAAGAAAAAGTCTTTAAAGGCGAGAAAGATTCGAACTTTTCGACAGATATGAATCTTAACAAAGCCTATCTCCTTCTTGGCGAAGAAAAATTTCAAGAAGCAGAAAAGATATTAAACGACATCGTTAATGACAAAAAGTCTGGTCACAAGATAGTCGCCACAGCGGAAAATCAACTCATCTATATAAACCTATTAACCAATTCTCTTGAAGAAGCTCGCCTATTCTGTGATGAACGAGTATCAATGTCTAAAAAAAGAGAAATATCTTCTGATCAATCGATGGGGGCAATTAGAACTTACGTATTGATCTCTGGACTTATCGATAAATCAAACTCCGAGTGTTTAAGAGCGTTAGAGTGGTCAAAAAAATCGTTTAAACGCGTTCCTGAGCAACGAAAGCCATTGGAACGAGTATTATTCAATAAAGCTCTAGAAAAGGTTATTAACGCCCATCCAAATTGGGAAAGCTTAAAAGAATACATTCTTTAGAAATAATAAAAACCCTTAGCAATGAACTGAACCACGTTTAGTTTACAAGCGCCAAGGGTTTTATTTTTGTCTTCAGGTACTCTATTTAGAGTATTTCTTTTTCTTGATGAGAATAGCGGCAATTCCAACAGCTGATAGAGCGGCAATAATTCCGCTTGTAATCGCAATTGAACCTCCGCATCCGCCATTTCCGTTAGGATTAACAGTTTTTGCTGTAACAGTAACTTCACATGTATCGGTAAAACTTCCATCTTCAGTGGTAACAGTGATTGTTGCAGTTCCGAGCTCAATAGCCGTTACTACTCCGGTAGAACTCACTGAAACGAAAGCTGGTTTGCTACTTGACCAAGTGACGTTTTTATTTGTTGCGTTAGCGGGATTTATAGTAACAGTTAATGTTTCATTTTTATCTGCTTCTAGGGAAAGACTATTTTTATTCAATGTAACACTAGTTACATGAACTATTTCTGAGGAAGCAGGTTGGACAGTAACTTCACATGTGTCAGTAAAACTTCCATCGACGGTAGTGACAGTAATAGTAGCACTTCCTGCTGCTAGGGCTGAAACAAAACCAGAAGAGTTAACGCCGGCAACACTAGTGTTGCTGCTTGACCAAGTAACGTTTTTATTCGTGGCATCATTGGGATTGACAGTAGCGCTTAGTGTTTCACTTCTTCCGACTTCTAATGAAAGAGTGCTTTTGTTTAACGAGACTCCAGTAACTGGCTTATCTGTTGGCGAAGAACCTTCCCCTATACTGAATTCAATAGAATAGAAGCATTGATCATGAGCGGCAGTATTACCGATGATATACCAATTATTTGAGTTGATGGTAAACGTTAACATTTTGCTGTTTCCATTAACCGATGGTTCGCCTTCTACTCCTGTTACTTTAACTCCGTTTGCATAAACATCGCTGTTAATGTACCCGTATAAATCAGCTTTAATTGATTTAACATATGTTGTATCGCCAGGTTGAATTTTTACTCCGTTTGGAAGAGCGAATTCATCATATTGAGGAGTGTTATATACTCCAGCGCCCCAAAGGATACTCATTGTTCCATCATTAATTGTTCCATTTTTTACCGTGTATGACTTTGTCATTTCGCTGGTTGTTTTTGTTGTCGGTAAACCACTATTGGCTTTATTTATTGTCATGGTCTTGTTGCTAGTTACGGTAAGCCCGCTGACAGTGATGGTTTTACCACCATATGAACCAGTGACACTTGTCGTCCCAGCAGTTAATGGGGAAGGTGCCCAAGCAACACTAGAAGTGACGTTTGCGGTTGAACTATCACTATAAGTGGCGGTGACGATTAATCCGGCTGGATTGAATGATTGTCCTGCGGTGTATGAAGTAGTGTTTGGAGTTCCGCTAGAATTTAAGGAAGATAAAGCCTTAACTGTGACTGAAGCAGTTCCCTTAACAGTGTTATCGAGAGTGGAAGTCGCAGTGATGGTTGCATTTCCAGCAGCCACACCTGTAACGATTCCGCCATTAACGGTAGCTATGCTATTATTACTACTTGACCAGGTGACATCGTTCGATCCTGAATCGACATTAACGTTTAAAGTAACAGTCCCCCCAATAGCTATTGAAGAAGTTGATGGGCTCAAAGTGATTGTTTCAGGAGCTTCGCCATATGATGAACAAATTGACTGAGTGGTTGAGTTGGTGTTTCCCCAAATCTTGCAGGCATATTCCGGATGATCGATAAAAGGATTGCGATTACCTTGTAGGTATTGTGCTCCGTTGTTGCGGTTTTGTTCATAGGTAGTAACGCTATATTGAAGATTCCATTTAAGCATGTCGGATAGTTTACCCATCGTAGAGGTGTAACCTGCTCCGCCGCTTGAGATATTAACTTCATCCGATAACTTTAAGTTGCTACTTGCGACCAGACAGTAGAAGATAATGCGTGCGGATTCACCTCTGGAGATTTCACTATATCCCGCAGTATAAGGATCCCAACCATTATTGCTTGTGGATCTTCCCTCGACATAGAAGGAATTACCTCGGCTACTATTTTCCGAAGAAATTGTTGGTCTTGGCATGTGAATATCGGCTTCCACCGCAGAACCACCACGAGAATTTGGCCAAACATGTTCTTTGTTGTAGCTGGTCATTGGTGTTTTAGTGTAAAAACTAACTAAATTAGTTGAGTATCTTTGGCCCTTACTATCAGTTTGGATAGAAGAATTTGGATTGTAATCGGTGTAAGCATAAGGGCTGTTAGATGAATTGGTGCCCATTGAGCTATATCCCATCGTTCTCTTTCGATTTGTTGAATTTAATGTTTGAAGAGAACCTAATAAGGAAGTTCCCGACAAAGAACTTCCAATCGTGCTGTAATACACAGTTGGAGTTGTCACAGCATATGTTGTACCAGGGGAATAAACAGCCTCAGTTTTAACAGTTTCACTGTTTAACGCAAAACTAATTCCAGCTCCGAAAGCAACCACAGCCGCGATGGACAAAATAAAAGATTTTTTGGTGTTGATTTTATTCATGAGAATACTCCTTTAACTC
>JAEZSD010000005.1 GCA_023422095.1 Bacillota bacterium | reverse complement strand
CCATAGATCAGCGCTATCGCCTCTTAACATATCGACAATACCACCGATAAGAGAAGGGATGAAAACCTGAATTAGATCGACGCCAATAAGCGTGAGTATACCGATAATGTATAACCAAGCGTAACGTTTATAGTATTTTTTGAGGTATTTATTCCAAAGCATATTATTATGTAATCATTAAAATGATTTACATCTCTTGTATTCTAGCACTTCTTTTATTTTTCACAATAAAAATAAAACCGCACACGGCGGTTTTTCATTATTTTTTATTTGTTTAGTCTATCGCGGTATAAATAACAATTCGAGTGAGTATCGCTCTCTGACCATAAACTTCAATTTCCAAGTGATCAGTGCCTTCGGCTAATTCATAGGAACACTTGGTTTCTTCGATTGAAGAAATATCTTCAAAATCAGTATCGAGTCTCACATATTTCGAATCATTTAATGAGATGGCAACAGGCGAATCGATGGAATCATAACTGCCGGTCTGCGAATAAATCGAAATGCTTCTTGGAACAGCGTAAAGTTCCACAAAAGAGGGAGCAATAGAGGCAGCTAAGCCGATTTCGAGCAGTCCATTAATTGAAGTATTGATATGACCAACTTTTAA
This sequence comes from Bacillota bacterium, assembly GCA_023422095.1. Classification (GTDB taxonomy): domain Bacteria; phylum Bacillota_I; class Bacilli_A; order RFN20; family CAG-826; genus JAAYDH01. Next base: position 5,519 of record JAEZSD010000005.1, on the reverse strand, counting down.
TCCTCCCACTCCTTCAGCGACATATTGGGCCGACGTGATTGATGCAAGCAAAGCATCGTCATCTTCAAATAGAGCGAGAATTTCGCTTTGATTTTCACTTGTAAAATCAGGGCCTTGTTCGATCGCATCAGATGCAATGTCGATGGAATGGGCGTCATATCCTTCCGTATCGAAGACATCTCCGTACCCACTGTAGTATTCGATAATTTCTTCTTCAATATCTCCGTCTTCTAAACCTTCATCGTGTTCACTCGGAGATAATGAAAAGCAACCACTGAGGAAGAAAGCAAGAGGAATTAGATAAGATAAGTGCAATTTTTTAGACATATTTCTATTATAGCAAATCTACGATTTATCGCTCCTAGAAAATTGAGAAATAATAAATTCGACATTTTTAAAGCCACGATAGGTGTTGATTCTAAGATGTCCAGTGACATCAATAAAACGATTCTTTTGAACATCAGTTCGAGAAAAATTGAAACCAGTCAATCGGGTATTTGATCCAATCTGGGTCAAAATGTGTTTTTCATCACGGGAGAAAAACAAAGAGGTCGTGTCGATTCTTTTTAGACTCAATAAAGGGGATGGCCAAGCTTCGCCAAAAGGTGAAAATGTTTGAATGAGTCGATAAGAATCCTCGTTGACATCGGTCAAACCGATGGGTATTTCTTCTTTCGCGACTTTTTGAAGAGGGGTGCTTTTTACTAATTGGAGGAATTCATTTTTAAATAGTTCGAATTTGCCAACTTCGAGAGTGCATCCCCCAGCGGAAGCGTGCCCGCCGAAAGCGAGAAGATGTGACGATAGTTTTTGAAAGGATTCGACAACATTGAAACCTTCAGGAGCTCGGCAACTTCCTTTGAGGAAATCGCCAGTTTTATCTTTAGTTAAAACCAAACAAGGAACCTGATATTTATTGACTAATTGATTAGCGATGAGACCAAGCAATCCTTCCTTGGCTTCGGTTATAAAAATAATCGCTGGCTCTTCTGTGGAAATGTTTTCGAGGTTTTCACTCGCACTTTTTGAGGCCGTTTTTCGGTCTTCATTCACTCCGTTAATCCACGAAATATAGGATAATAATTCACTCTTGTCATCATTGGTAAAGAATTCAACCAAACGATTGATATCATCTCCATCAATTAATCTTCCAATCGCGTTGATTTTGGGAGCAATTTTTAAGCCAATTGTCACCTCGTTAAACGGCTCTTCTTCTTTAAGGGCGTCGATTTGGAAAAATTCTCTTTCTTGATAATTAGCGATAACTAAACGAAGGAGATTTCGATTGTACTCTTTTAAGGGCATAATGTCCGAAACAATCGAGATGGAAGCAAGAGTAGATAGATATTTATCAAATCTATTCAAAAAAGCGATGGAAAACATAAAAGCGGTAAAAGCACCACTGGAAGGTGTTTCTCCAAAATGGGAAAGGATAGGATGAATAATAAAATCAGCTACTGGCAATGTTTCTTGTGCTTGGTGATGATCGATGATTAAAACTTTAATACCATGTTTTTTAAGAGTTTCAATTGGCTCGAAAGCCGTCACTCCGTTATCGACAGTAATAACTAGACTTATTTGATTTTGAATGGCTTCAAGGGCCTTTTTATTGGTTAATCCATAACCGTCTTCATAGCGGTTTGGCAAATAGTAAGTCGCAGGATAATTGAGATATTTAAACATCTTGACGAGTATTGATGTGCCCATCACTCCATCGGCATCATAATCACCGTAAACGAGGATCTTTTCGTTGGCTCTCATCACGTCTTTTACCATCGCTACGGCTTCGGGCATATTCTCAAAATGATGACCCCTGGCAAAATTGTTCTCATCAACGGGAGATGTGAGAGCTTTAAATCCATCTTCGTCAATGCGATAGTAGTTTAATAGTTTTTGAAATAATTTGTCGTTCATATAAATAAAAGGCTACCTTTGCGGTAGCCATAAAATTAATCGTTGATACCGATGAATACGGCTTCTTCTGGTTCAGCCGATTTATTGATTTTGTGGGAAGAGACTTTCTTGTTTTTGCGAGGTTTTCGCTTAATGTTTACACCCTTAAATAATTTAAAGAAGAATGAACTAATTGGAGCGAATAAAATAGTCACTACGGCTGTCGCTAGGACAACACCGACGAATAGTAAGCCATAAATCCAAGCCGATCCATCTGGACCGAAGCCGAAGAATCCTAACGCCATCCACCCAACAAATATAGCGACTGCGCTGACGCAGGTAAAGGCATAAGATGTGGCTTTAATGGCTAATTGATGGCGGTTATCCGCTGAATTATCATGAGCCTTATCTTCGATAACTAACTCTCTTTCACGGTTCATAATGATTACTGCGATCATCATCGCGAACATCGCGACAACTGGGACAGCGGCTAGTACCAAAGAAGATACTGGTAAACGAACCACGGAAAGAACTCCGAGAATGATTCCGCTGACTGCGGTAGTTGTAATCAATGAGGCTAGTCCACGAGAGAGACGATATCTCAACATGAAGTACAAACCAAGGACAGCGATGGAAACGCCAAGAGCGAGTCCAACAGAGCTGAAGTTAACAGCAGACACTTCATTAGAGGCAACCGACTTCAAGGAGATGCTTGTTTTTGTCGCATCATAATCTAAGGCGGAAACAGCATCGGCTAAGTGATCGTTTAAGGAATTCTCATCTGCCACTTGAATGACATCGGTTCCATTATTGAATAAGCCAAGTGTCTCAGTAGAGATTTTAGAATCTAGAGTGACAACATAATAGTAGTAAGTGATCGTCTCTTCTTCTAAAACAAGGGAGAAGGGATCGGAAACAAATAAATCAACAACAAGGTTGTCCTCAGTGGTATTGCCTTCGGTGTCAATAACATATAGAGGGGTTTCAGAAACGGTATAGGTTCCATCTCCATTATCTTCATAAAGATAAATATTGGAGAGGATATCATAGATAGCATTCTCATCAAAAGCGGAGGTTTCAGTATCGCTAGTTGTTTTTGTTTCAAAATAGATTTGGGAAGAATAAGAAGCATTACTATTCACAAAAGCATTGTCGTTGTTCAAAGCAGCAAAGGTGATAGAACCACCGAGACTGACGATAAACAAGACAGCGGTAATGATACCGAGAATCTTCTTTCTCTTTGTTAAATCTTTTTCAGCATAAGCACCAAAGTAAGATTGTTTTTCTTCGTTGATGATATTAGGAACTCTTTCACTGTTTATGCCAAACATCTCATATTTACCATTGAAGCAAGTCGCGTTAGTGATTAGCCACATCATTCCTTTTAACCCGAGAGTGTTCAAAAGGATAGAGAATAATCCCCCGATGACAGTGATGGCACCGAAAGCGCGGAATACTGGCCCACCAAATATATAGGCAAACACACCGAAGATAATGACGACGATGTTGACATCAATAATAGGAAGTAATGATTTTTTAGAGGCTTCAGCATTGGCTTTTTTCAAGCTACGGCCTCGATAAGATTCGCTCTTAAGCTTAGACATATAGATTGCCCCACTAACAATAGAGGCAACTGCGACTGCTACAACACCTAAGATACCAAAAATGCTAAATTCAGCGGAGAACCAAATGGTTGATAACAATCCGAGGTAGGCTGAAGAAATGCTGATGGTACCGATGGCAACGGCAGCAATTCGATAATAGACAACAAGGATTAGCGCGAGGACGACAAGCACGAATAATGTCGCGGAGAGCGTGCGATTCCAAGCGAGACGATCATAGTTAACTAATGTTTCAATGGAAGAAGTAATTCTATCTTGGAACATGAATTGAACTTTATAATCGATTTCGCCGGCATTGATTAAGTTGATAAAGAAACGAGCGTTGCTATAAGCAGTGGTTTTTTCATCAACTGAAGCAGTTCCATCATTGTCAGTATCGAGGTTGATAAGTGAGTAGAGACGGTTATCAGCCGAGTCATCATAATATTGAGCCTCTTCGTCAGGTGATACTTCAAATCTCATCAAAAGACGGCTATTGTATTCATTATCTTGATTGGTAGCGGCTTCAAAGGTGCACTTGCCTTCTTCGTAGTCATACCAAAGGTATAAATAATATGTGTATGTTGCTTCTTCGCTTTCGCCAGTTGATTCTTCGGCGTAAGTGTGATCTTCCGCGGAAATATCATCGCGAGCGATTTGCAATAATTCATCGACAGGGGTTGTGTTAACGGGTAACAAAATAGCGGGATATCCCTGATAGGTACTGAGCGTGGCTTTTTTGCTTTCGAGGAGGAATTCATCGGCAGTTAAAGCCTCATCACCATAAGTTAAACCGAGATTACCATTGAAGGTAAGATAGGTCGTAATATTTTGATAATCAGAAGAAGTTTTTTCGCTTAGTCTCACTTTGACAGTGTCATAACCTGCAGTCAAAATTTCATAAGAAGTTACTTTTGCAGTTTCTAAGCGTTTCTTCATCATGGCGGTGATGTTGTCAACCGCGGTGGTATCACTAAATTCAACTTCTTCATCATCCTTATCTGAAACGCGGAAGGTGATTTCTCTTCCATTTTCAAATTGATTGTTCGAATTTACTTTTGTGATTTCTCCCACAAATGTCGTTCCGACAAGAACTAAAGCCGTGAAGGCTAGGACAATATAAGCCCAAAGTCTACGCATAATGTTTCCTCCTGAGTGATAGATATAACGCTGGCGCGCCTATGTTATAACATACAACAGATGCGCTATGTATGCAAGTATAAATTGCGCGTATGTACACTCGCATAACGCAATTATCTTCGGTTAACCGAAGAATGGTTAAAATAGTTTGTTTTGATGTGAAATTTTTAGATGTTTATAAGCTTTTTCGTTAGCAACTCGTCCCCGTGGTGTTCTTTCGATCATCCCAATTTGGAGAAGATATGGCTCATAGACATCCTCCAAATTTGGTATTTCTTCTCCGATGGCGTTAGCTAATGTATCTAGTCCAACTGGACCGCCATGAAAACGATTGATGAGCGTTTCCAAATAGCGAACATCAACATCATCGAGTCCAATTTCATCGACTTTAAGAGCTTTCAAAGCTTTGTCAGTATCTTCAAGTGAGATGGTATCTTTTCCATCATAATTTGCAAAGTCGCGAACTCTTTTAAACAAGCGGTTCGCAATGCGGGGTGTTCCACGACTTCTCTGAGAGATAATCGTCGCGGCTTCAGGGGCTATTTCAGTTTTAAAAACTCGAGAGGTCCGTAAGACGATTTGGCGGATTTCATCTTGGTCATAATAATTGATTTTTTCGGTAATACCAAAACGAGCTCTTAAAGGTGAACTTAAGTTCCCTGCTCTTGTGGTTGCTCCAATCAAAGTGAAAGGAGGTAAATCCATGGTGAGAGAACGCGAGCCATTTTCTCGGTTGATTACCACCGAAAAGCGAAAGGCTTCCATCGCCGTAAAAAGCGATTCTTCGATGATGCGAGGAAGGCGATGAATTTCATCGATGAAAAGAATATCACCTGGCTTCAATTCTGATAAAATGGCAGCTAAATCACCAGTCTTTTCTAAGCT
>JAEZSD010000098.1 GCA_023422095.1 Bacillota bacterium | reverse complement strand
GGGTTTTCACGAATTAAATTAATATCTAACATGATCAGTTCCTCCTAAGATCAATATCATATAATTTTTTCTGATAAATTGATTTGAGTTTTTTTCCAAAATTTTCTAAATTATGAAGGGAAATTTCTTGATAGGCTTTTTCTGTAGTAGGTTGCAATTTACCTTCCAAAAAGCTTTTCACAATATCGGTTAATGTTTCCGAGTATTCGGCAATATAAGCAGTTTCTTCATCAACTAACATCTTATCGCAAACAGCTTGCTTGCGAACAACGAGTTGACATTTTGCTGCCATCGCTTCTTCGATACTGATTATTCCAGCAGTGCGATATCCAGGAAACATAAAGACATCGGCGTTTAACAAAGCGCTGCGGTATATATCTTCTGGTACTGTGCTCTTAAATCTAACGTTCTTGGGAGCTTGTTTAATCATTCTCTTCAATTTCATACCGAATTTGAAAGCTGCGTCTTCGCAACCAATGTAATAGAATATGGCTTCTGGACACTTCTTCGCAGCATTAATGAAAGCATTAATACCATCCATATTGTTGGTGTATTCGCCCATCGCCACGACAAGTTTTTTATCTCTTTCTTCGCTGAAATAACGATAGAATAAATCTTTTTCATCATCTCGCGAGAAATCAAATCGCGATAAATTGACTCCTGGTAATAAAATTTCAACTGGGGAAGTAACTCCACTTTCTAAAAGAAAATTCCTAGCGCTTTGGGTGGGAGCCAAAACCAAGTTCATTTTATTAAGGAATTTTAAAGCTTTAGATTTTAGGGTGCTTGTTCTAACTCCATCTTTACTGTGGTATTCGATGAAGGAAGCGTTTGGATCGTCTTCACAGCATAATGCTGAGCAAATAGTAAATACGCCTCTTTCAAGCACATCAGTTATCTTATTGTCCGGTTCAATATAAACATAATGAGCAACCTCAAATGAATCAGCGATGTTTGTGACATACTTGACATCGTTTAATTCTAAAGCACCTCTAATGTTTTTCCACAAACGAACGGCTTCAAAATTAGGGGCCTTTTTGTTTAATTGAAAGGGAACAAAAGCTTTCATATTTTATTCTTCAGATTGATTATCGCTACTTTCATCAATTTCTACCTGGTCGTCACATCCACAATCTTCCGCGTCATCTTCACGAGTGACGATGGCAATTGAGACGACTTTTTGACGGCCTTCTAAATTCATGATTTTGACACCTTGAGTATTTCTACCAATGGTGCGAATTTGATCAAGATGGGTACGAATAACAATTCCGGCGTTGGTAATAACCATGAGGTCTTCATCTCCGTTAACGGCGCGAACAGCAACTAATTTACCGATTTTATCGGTAATTTTTAAGGTTGAAACACCTTTAGCGCCACGTTTAGTCAAACGATAGACTTGATTTCCTTCTTCATCTTTGACGTCGGTCATTTTTCCGAATCCTTTGTCAGTGAGAACAAGAATCTTGTTGCCGCCAAGTTCAGTGGTCACTCCGACAACTTTTTCGCCTTCGCTTAGATCAATACCTTTAACGCCAGAGGCACTTCGTCCCATGGGGCGAGTTTCTCCAGCAAAGAAGTTGACCATCTTACCGTTTGAGGCAGCAATTCCGACAATGGAATTCTCTTCGATTTCACGCACGCTAAGGAGCATGTCGTCTTCTCTTAAACCAATGGCGATTTTGCCGTTTTGGCGAATTGACTCGTATTCCTTAATTGGGGTCTTTTTGATCAGGCCTTGTTCAGTGAAGAACATCAAATAACGATCATCACGATACTGATCGCAAGCAATGATGGCTTTAACGGTTTCTCCTTTTTCAACATTTATAATGTTGATGACAGGAATGCCTTTACCAGTTTTTTGATATTCAGGGATTTGATATCCTCTGACTCTATATACTTTTCCTAAAGAGGTGAAGAACAATAAATCGGTGTGGGTTCTGGTATAAACCATTAACTCAACAACATCGTTTTCGTTTAATGCGGTTCCGCGAACTCCTCTTCCACCTCGGTTTTGTGCCTTGAAAGAATCAGCAGTGAGTCGTTTGACATATCCACCGCGAGAAAGGGTAATGACGATTTGTTCTTCAGGAATTAAATCTTCATCATCAATACTTGCTGCTTGGTTGGAAATCTCAGTGCGTCGTTCATCGCCAAATTTTTCTTCCGTTTCTTTTAACTCTTTGAGAACAACCTCGATTTGATTATCTCTAGAAGAGAGAACACGATTGTATTCTTTAATATTCAATTCAAGTTGTGCTCTTTCAGCTTGGAGTTTTTCCGTTTCAATTCCGGTTAAGCGACGTAAGTTCATGCCTAATATGGCTTGAACTTGTAGATCGGTAAAGCCGAATTTCTCTTTGAGCTTGTCACTGGCTTCTTCTGGAGTATCGCTGGCTTTGATTAAATCGACGATTTCGTCAATATTATCATGGCATTTGATTAAACCCATCACTATGTGATCGCGAGCTTCGTCTTTCGCGAGTAAGAAGTTGGTGCGTCGTTTGATAACTTCAACTTGGAAATCCAAATAATGAGTTAACAACTCTTTCAAAGAACAAATCTTAGGAGCGTTGTCTACTAAGCAGAGATTAATAATTCCGTAACTCGATTGAAGTTGTGTCATCTTGAAGAGTTGGTTCAGTAAAACTTCAGGAATGATGTCACGTCTGACTTCGATAACCACACGAATACCATCTTTGTTTGATTCATCGCGAATATCGGTTATACCATCGATCACTTTATCTCTAGCAAGATTAGCGATGTTTTCAATCATTAAAGCTTTATTAACTCCATAAGGAATTTCAGTAACAATAATTTGTTTTAGGCCACGATCACCACGGTCTTCAATATAGCATTTCGAACGAACAGCTATGCTGCCAGTTCCAGTTTCATATGCGTCTCTGATTCCGCCTCTACCAAGGATAGTGGCGCCAGTCGGAAAGTCTGGACCTTTAATGTGTTCCATTAACTCTTCAACAGTAATGTTTGGATTATGAGCTAAAGCAATAACACCATCAATTACTTCACTTAAATTATGAGGGGGCATATTGGTAGCCATACCAACCGCGATACCGGAAGATCCATTAACTAATAGATTGGGAAAACGAGACGGCAAAACAGTTGGCTCTTGGTCAACGCCGTCGTAGTTATCCATGAAATCGACTGTGTCAGAGTTTATGTCTCTGACCATTTCCAAGGCGAGCTTGGCCATGCGAGCTTCAGTATATCGATAGGCAGCAGGTTCATCGCCGTCGATTGATCCAAAGTTTCCGTGTCCTTCAACAAGCATATATCTCATCGAGAATGGCTGAGCTAATCTCACGAGAGCTCCATAGATTGCGGAATCGCCATGAGGGTGATATTTACCCATGACATCACCAACGATACGAGCACATTTTTTGAATGGTTTATCAGGTGTTGTTCCAGTTTCATCTAGAGAATAAACAATACGACGATGGACTGGTTTCATACCATCGCGCACATCAGGAAGAGCACGAGCAACAATGACACTCATCGCGTAATCCAAGAAAGAAGTTTGAACTAGTTCAGCGGTGCCAACATCAGTTAGTCCGGGGACAATTCCCTCTTCGATTTTTTCAATTTCACTAGCAGAAACAGCGTTTTCTTCAGAATTTTCTGATTCTTCAGCTTTTTCTTCTAACTCAATTTTGTCTTCAAATAACATAACTAATTACTCCTTTTTTAAATATCAAGATTCTTCACGAATTTGGCGTTTTGGTGAATAAATTCTTTGCGAGGAGCAACATCATCACCCATCAAATCAGTAAAGACTTGTTCGGCTTTAATCGCATCATCCAGTGTGACACGAAGCATTTTTCGAGAGGCTGGATCCATGGTGGTATCCCATAATTGAATGGCATCCATTTCACCAAGACCTTTGTAGCGTTGGAAAGGATAGCCGGGTTTTAAATTGAGTGTCTTCTTGATTGCGTCGAGCTGCTCGTCGTTATAAGCATAGTATTGTTTTCCGTGATACTCGACTTTGTAGAGAGGAGGCTGAGCAATATAAATATAACCATTTTCAATCAGAGGTCTCATAAAGCGATAGAAGAAGGTGAGCAACAAAATTCTGATGTGACTTCCATCAACGTCAGCATCTGTCATGATTACGACTTTGTGATAACGTATTTTACTGACATCAAATTCTGGATCGATTCCTCCCCCGATGGCAGTGATCATATTTCCAATTTCAGCATTAGCAAAAATACGTTTCGCTTGAGCTTTTTCCACGTTTAATATTTTTCCACGTAGTGGGAGGATGGCTTGAGTTTCGCGGTTTCTTCCGTTTTTGGCGGAACCACCAGCGGAATTTCCTTCAACAATATAAAGTTCGCACTTCGTTGGATCTTTGCTTGAGCAGTCAGCTAATTTGCCAGGAAGAGTCGTTAATTCCAATGCGCCTTTGCGGCGGATATCTTCACGGGCTTTTCTGGCTGCCATACGAGCGTTTGCGGCCATAACAATCTTTTCAACAATTGTACGAGCTAGTCTTGGGTTTTCAAGCAGGAATCTACTTAATTGTTCTCCGACGACTTGAGAAACAATCTTTCTAACTTCCGAGTTTCCAAGTTTGGTTTTGGTTTGGCCTTCGAATTGAGGATCAGGATGTTTAACAGAAATAACAGCTGTTAAACCTTCAACGATATCTTCGTATGTGAGATCATCTTCTCCTTCTTTGAGGAATTTATAGTCGTGAGCGTAGTTGTTGATGACTCTTCTCAAGGCATCTCTAAATCCAGTTTCGTGCATACCACCTTCGTGAGTATGGACGTTATTACAGAAAGAATAGACGTTTGAGGCATATCCATCATCATATTGCATGGCAACTTCAACATAAGTGTGAGCGGTGTGGCCACTTGGCAAAACAACCGGAACGCTACCTTCGCAATATATAACTTCATCAAACAATTTAACTTTATGGTTGTTGATGAAAAGGACGTATTCTTTGATACCACCTTTATAGCAGAAGGTGTTTTGAATGGCTGGTTGAGCTCGCAAATCGGAAACATTCATGCGAATGCCTCTATTTAAATAAGCAACTTGTCTCATCCGATCACGAATCGTGTCATAGCTGAATTCAATAGTGTCAGTAAAGATTGTGGTATCAGGTTTAAAAGTAACCTTAGTGCCAGTCTCGTCAATAGGGCAAGTTCCGATTTGTTGTAAATGTTGGACAATATGTCCGCCTTTTTCAAATCTTATGTAATAAACACCACCGTCTTTTTTGACAGTGACTTCACACCATTCAGAAAGAGCGTTGACAACGGAGGCACCAACACCATGAAGACCGCCGGATACCTTATATCCGCCACCTTCTCCGAATTTTCCGCCAGCGTGGAGGATGGTATAAACGGTTTCAACACCGGATAGACCACTCTTTGCCACAACATCAACAGGAATGCCACGTCCATTATCAACGACGGTGATAGTGTTCCCTGGGTTGATTGAAACATCAACTTCGGTACAATATCCCGCAAGGGCTTCATCAATTGAGTTATCAACAATTTCCCAGACTAAGTGATGTAATCCAGCAGCAGAGGTTGTGCCGATGTACATACCTGGTCTTTTTCTTACCGCTTCTAGCCCTTCTAGGACCTGAATGTTGGTGGCGGTATATTTCTTATCAGCTTTTTCAAGTTCCGCTTCCTGAACGTTCATTTGCGAAATCTCGATTGTTGGCTCGGGGACTGGTTGAGGATTTGAGGGAGCTGCCACCTCTTCTTTGATTACCTCTTTTTTTTCATCTTCCATTGAGAAGACCTCCTTGTTTTTTCGATTTTAATTGGTATTGGTTCGCACCATCTACCTGTAATTGAGTAGCGGTGATAAACACTTGCTCAAGTTTTTTTAGAAACGCAATCAATCGACGACTGTGCTGTTCGTCTAATTCAGACATAACATCATCGAGAACCACGACAGGTCGTTTATCTTTATCTTCTATAATGAAGTAAGGACTAAGTTTTA
>JAEZSD010000086.1 GCA_023422095.1 Bacillota bacterium | reverse complement strand
TAAAATCCATATGGGTCTCCTTTGATTGGTTAACAATTCAATTATAGGAGACCTTTTAAAACTGACAAATCTATGAACTAAAAGGTGGAAAAGAAAAAAACTGTCCACCTTTAAAAGTAGAGAACCTTAAAAATGAGCCAGAAACGTCCTCTGGCTTTTTTTATTGCAAATTAATGTCCAACTTTTTAGTTGGATTTCATTTCCTTTTTATAGATTTATGTCATGATTGAATAGATAATAATAAAAGAGGTACTCATTATGAAGAAAAAGATTAAACTGCCACTTTGGGCCAAAATATTAATTGGAATTTTTGGTTCCCTAATAGGCTTATTTGTTCTCATCGTTGGTGGGGGTAATATTGCCAAGTACGCAATTTACAGTGAATACTTTCGCATAAGCAAAGAAATAACCCAGATTCCTGGTATTAATAGCGGAACAACTCCTCAAGGATTAGCGTACTCGGATACTGAAGATGTTTATCTGACAACTAGTTACAGCAATAAAGGATCCTACTTATATGCGGTAGGTGAAGGCGTTGAAGGAGTCTTAGCCCTTGCTTTATATGATGGTGACAATCCATTCACTGGACATGTCGGCGGAGTCGCTACGAGTGGCTCAAATGTTTATATCGCGGATGGTGGATATATCTATGTCATAGATTTAGATACCCAAGTCCTCAATAATACGAGCGGACAAATTGACATTGGAATTGGCTATGAAGTTAACAATAATGCCTCGTTTGTATTTGCTAACGAACAATTCTTGTATGTCGGTGAATTCCATGATGTTAAACATAACTATGTTTGCGAACACCCTTATGGCGAAAATAACGCCATCGTATCTCAATACAGCATTTCTTCCTTTAATATTAATTACGATGGAATCGGAAGTGTTACTCCGATAGCCAATATATCAATTCGCGATCAAGTTCAAGGGTTCGCCATCAGCGATGATGGTACAATTGTGCTTTCCACTTCCTATGGAATAGCCTCATCTCGCTTTTTCATCTATGACTCATCTAAGCTCAGTGATTCAGGAGAGGAATTATACGGTGCCCCTTTGTTTGTTTTAGATACTCCAACTGATGTTATTCAAGCCCCTCCAATGATGGAGGATTTAGATTTTGATGCGGATGGAAATCTCATCGTTTTCAATGAATCAGCATGTAATAAATACATCTTTGGTAAATTCTTCTTTGCCGACAAAATAATGGCTCTTGATATTTTTGAATAGAATATTTTCTTACTACAAAGAGGTTATGAAAAAAATAATTGTCATCCTTGGCGACATTGCCAGTGGAAAATCTACTCTCGCTGATAGCATAAAAGAAGACACTCATTTTAAATGTCTTAAAAAGGATGTCATTAAAGAATGTCTCGCCGATCAAATTGGCTTTTCGTCTCGAGAAGAAAATCTCAAACTTAGTCATTTAGCGATGGATATTATGTTTAACACAAGCGAGGTAGCGATGACATGTGAGCTAGGCTTAATTCTAGAAGCCAATTTTCACTCACCGGACATAAAAAGACTGCAAAAACTCATTGAAAAGTATCAATATCAATCAATTTTTATATGTCTAACTGCAGACTTACAGACTCTTTACAATCGCTTCCTATCTCGAGTTCCGACTCGCCACAAAGCACATTTAATTATGAATTTACATCATGATTTTCAAGCCTTTTCTAATTATGTTATCTCTTCTCGGGAAGATATTAAAGAATGGTCTTTTTCGACCTTTGATGTCTCTAACCTATTAGAGGGAGAATTATATAAAAAAGTAAAAGAACTACTATTCAAAGAAGGCTTTTTCCATGAATAAAATTAATCCATTTTCTCTCTATGAAGCAAAGCCATCCACGGTTCGATACGGGAAAGTTTATGTGGCCAAAGTAAAAATTGATGTACCTTTTGAAAAGAAAAGAATGGTCCGTCTTTATATTCCTGAAGACTACAATCCATCAAATAAATATCCAGTTTTATATATGTCGGATGGTCAAAATCTTGTCGACAAATATACTAGTGCTTTTGGGGATTGGAAATTGGATTTAAGAATGCATGAACTTATTAAAAAGGGGTATCCATCATTCATAATTGTGGGAATAGATTGTCCCAAAAATCCCACCCATCGGATGCTAGAATATTCTTTTTCAAATATTAGTTTTAATAGCAATGTCTCAAAATCAATTGAAGGAAAGGTAGACTCGAAACCCTACGGAGATCAGTTCTTGGCCTATTTAGTGAAGAGAATTAAACCGATAGTGGATTCTTACTTTTCAACGAGTGAAATCTCCGCGATTGGAGGGTCATCTATGGGCGGATTATTCGCCTTAAATGGCTACATTACCTATCCAGATGTTTTTTCCTTTTGTCTCTCTTTTTCTCCTGCTTTTCAAATCTATCCTCGCAAGCAACTTATCAATTATCTAGAACAAAACTCTTCTCATATCAACATGAAAGGAAAAATTTTCTTCTACACCGGAGCGATGGGATTTGAAAAACAGTTCTTTTCTCCCACCATATCGATGCATCGTTATTTTCAAAAAATTGGTTACGATCCAAGTCGTTTAGCCTTGATTGTGGACACTAGAATGCCCCATCACGAAGATGCCTGGAGTCACTATTTCAACGATGCGATTCAATTCTGGTTAGACAAACCTAATAATAAAGGTAAGATATAGGTGTATGAGATCAATCAAAGAAATCTTTGTCGTTGGATATGGACCAAGCAGTTCCCACACCATGGGGCCTGTTTTTGCCGCCCAATATATTTTAAAAAAATACCTTGATTGCAAATTTATTTCTGTCACCCTCTTTGGATCTCTGGCTTTGACTGGCAAAGGTCACTTGACTGATTTTGCCCTTAATCACGAATTGAAGTTCGTCCCTCATGAGATAATATTTGATTATGAAACTCCAGTGAAACACCCCAATACGATGGTTTTCACAATCACCAAGGAAGATGGAAGCATTGAAAAAGAAACCATCCTTTCGATTGGAGGAGGGACAATTGTTACTAAAGATAATGCCTACGACTATACCGGACAAGAAGTATATCCAGAACATAATCTAAAAGAAGTTATGCTCTTCTGCAAAAAAAATCACATCTCCATGGAAGATTATGTCATCATGCGAGAAGGAGAAGATATTCTACCTTACTTAGATAACGTTTATCAGACGATGGAAAATGCTCGATTAAGAGGAATATCTGCGACTGGAGTTCTTCCTGGCTCATTAAAAGTTGAACGAAAAGCTCGGGAAATGTTTATGAATATGCGCCAAGCCAAAGACGGCAAAACCAATATTCATATGAATGTAGCCATCGCCTCCTTTGCTGTCGCTGAAGAAAATGCCTCTGGTGGTTTGATTGTCATCGCCCCTACCTGCGGTAGTGCTGGTGTCATTCCTGGAGCCATTACTTATCTCAAAATGAAAAATTATTCTCGTCATCAAATTGTTCGAGGATTGCTAGTTGCCGGTTTGATTGGCATTATTTCAAAAACCAATGCTTCTATTTCTGGCGCGGAATGCGGTTGCCAAGCTGAAATTGGAGTGGCTTGTGCGATGGCAGCTGCTATGCTAGCCGATGTTCAAGATATCGGAATCGATAATATTGAACAAGCCGCTGAAATCGCTATGGAACATTCTCTTGGCTTAACATGCGATCCGATTGAGGGGTATGTTCAAATACCATGTATTGAACGTTGCGCAATTTTTGCCTTAAAGGCAATCAATGCTGCTACTTTAGCAAAAATTATACCTGACTACTGTTCAAAAGTAACTTTTGACCAATCTCTAGCCACTATGTATTCCACGGGTTTAGACTTAAAAGAAGGATATCGCGAAACTTCTCTTAGCGGTCTGGCGAAACTCGTTAAATAAGAAATTTCTAATTTTTAAATATAAATAGTTTTTATTCGATTAATGTGATAATGTATTACATTGTGAGATGATTTTTAAATAATTAGAAAAATTCCCACCATACTACTCATCAGTCGTAAGTGAGTAGCGGTGTTTGTCTAACACCAATCCATCGGTATGATTCATGAAAAAATTTAAAAAGATAATAGATTATAGCCGGGACCAACCATTTATCCAAAGAAAGAGGTATTACAAATGAGTTCATTAAAAGACACAATCAAAGAGATTTTAGCTGAAGATTTATCACACGAAAAAGAAGTCTTAGGCAAAGTCAAGGCTGAATTAGCTGAAGAAGGAGTTATCGCCAGCGATGAAGATTTATGCGCGGTATTCTTCAAAATGAGACGCAGCTCAGCTGCTCCACGTGGCCCACGTCCTGAAGGTGGACGTAGCTTCAGAAGCAATCCAAACAATCAAAGATTCTTCATCAACATCGGCAGTGTCGATGGCTTAACCCGCGATGAATTAATCAAGTTTGTTTCAAAGCATGCTTCCGAAATCAGTGAAGGCGACTTCCGTGATGTTTACATCAAAGATCGTTTCTCATTCTTCGAAGTCGGCAAAGAAAAGACTGATGATGTTCTAAGCGGCATTAACAACCAAAAATATGGTAGCCGTGATGTTCGCGTCGAAGTCAGCGTTCGTAAAGAAAATTCTTCACGCTAAGTCGTTGCTTAATTAAATTAGAAGGAGCTTTGTCTCCTTCTTTTTTTGTGGCACTTTACTATCAATTTAATATATATTAGAGTACAATATTACTTAAAATTACGGAGGCTTAATTATGTATAGAAAAAATGCTTGGAAAAAATACAATGGTAATCAAAGTGTTGTCTTTGATTTTGCTGATGACTACAAACGTTTTCTTAGCGAATGCAAGACTGAGAGACTCGTCACTCGTTTTGCAATTGACTTATTAGAGAAAAAGGGCTTTGTTTCAGCCGATAAAATTAAGAGCGTGAAAAAGGGCGACAAGATTTATTTTGTAAACAAAAATAAAAATGTGGCCGCCTTCATTATTGGCGAAAAACCTTTGAGCGAAGGATTACGCATTCTTGGCGCTCACATTGACTCACCTCGCCTTGATTTAAAAGAAAACCCAGTCTACGAAAGCAAAGGTTTTGCCCTCGGAGACACTCACTATTATGGCGGAGTAAAAAAATATCAATGGGTCACGGTCCCACTTGCTTTACACGGAGTGATTTGCAAGAAGGATGGTGCGATTGTTGAAGTTAACATTGGAGAATCTGAAAATGATCCAGTTGTTGGCATTACCGATTTATTAATTCATCTCTCTGCTGACCAACAAGCTAAACCATTAGGCAAAGCCATTGAAGGTGAAGATCTTGATATCTCCTTGGGGAGTATTCCTGTTGACGAAAAAGAAAAAGAACCTGTAAAGGCTAATGTCTTACGCATATTAAAAGAAAAGTACCAAATTGAAGAAGAAGATTTCATCTCTGCAGAAATTGAAGTTGTCCCCGCTGGAAAAGCTCGTGACTATGGTCTAGACAAGAGCATGATTGCTGGCTACGGACATGATGATCGTAGCTGTGCTTACACTTCTTTAATGGCCTTATTAGATAGCGAAGCAGGAGTACATACCTCTTGCTGTATCTTAGTTGATAAAGAAGAAATTGGCTCTGTCGGAGCGACTGGTGCGCAATCCTTGTTCTTTGAGAATGTTATTGCTAAGCTCGCTTCTTTATCGAAAGATGCGAATCCAATGTGGACTGCTCGTGTTGCTTTAGAAAATAGTAAAATGCTATCAAGCGACGTCTCAGCAGCTTATGATCCTCTATATGCTTCAGTAAATGACCCACGCAACTGCGCTTACTTTGGCGAAGGCATTGTATTCAATAAATACACTGGTTCGCGTGGCAAGAGCGGTTCTAACGACGCTAACCCTGAATACTACGCAGAAGTCCGTAAAATCATGGATGAAGCTAATGTGGCGTGGCAAACAGCCGAGCTCGGTAAAGTCGACCAAGGCGGTGGAGGAACGATTGCTTACATTTTAGGTAACTACAATATGAATGTTATTGATGCCGGTATCGCCGTGCTCAACATGCATGCACCAATGGAAATCATTAGCAAAGTCGACCTTTACGAAGCCTACCTTGCTTATCGCGCTTTCTTGAAATAGTCATTAAATTTCAATCAATAAAAGGAATCATAGATTCCTTTTTTTCTTGACTAGCTCGGTCAGTTTAAATACGGAGTAAAACAGAATGTAAAAAGAAAAAATGGCAATCACTTTTTTGCTTTACAAAGTAAACTCTTTCTTGCTATTATAATAAACGCTGTAAGCATCCATGGCGAGTATGGTGAAGCAGTTAACACATCTGGCTGTGAACCAGACATTGGCAGGTGCGACTCCTGTTACTCGCCCCA